>VBBA01000010.1 GCA_005888675.1 Candidatus Bathyarchaeota archaeon
GACCAGAAGATCCGGTCCCTTAGAGAGACTTGCCAGCTCATTGAACTCAAAAGAATCGGTCTAAGAGATGGTTTACCATTCATAAAGAAGATTCTGGACAAAGAGAACGTTCGAGCCGACGAGGACGCGATGAGATTGCTGCTCGAAAAGAACAACGGTGATCTCCGGTCAATTCTCAACGACCTGCAGATACTCTCGAGTCGAGGAGAGAATATTACTTCGAAAGATGTCTATTGGCTCTCTGGACGGGACCGGACCGAGAACATCTTCAACGTGCTCCGAATAGTCTTTAACGCGAAGACAGTTGCCTACGCGAAACGCGCCCTCGGTGTGTCAGACATCGAACCAGATATGCTCTTTCAATGGATCATTGAAAATACCCCATACCAGATAGTGAATCGCAGAGAATTGTCCACGGCAATGGACGCCCTTGCCATAGCCGACCTCTTCTACGCAAGAACCAGACGAACCCAAGATTGGCATCTGATCTCGTATGCTTACGATCTCATGACCGCGGGAGTCGCCATCTCCAAAAAGACACCTGTTACCGGATGGGTTCCAATGAAGTTTCCACAGCGGATAATGGCTATGTCTCGCTCTCGCGGGGTCCGGGAACTCCGTAAGAATATCGGGCTCAAGATAGGCTCCAAGTGTCACGTCTCCTCAAGAAGAGCGGTCCAGCAATATCTGCCCGTACTCGGACTAATGTTTGAGAAGAGTCCCCGGGAATTTGCTCGATCGGCTGAATGGCTTGGGGCCAAAGCAGAGTTGGAAGAATATTTCTCTGTTGGACAGATGGGAACAATCGAGTCGAAGAAGAAGCCGACCCCGAGAAAGTCTCCCACTAAATCTAGAGGGAAGATACGGGCGAAGGCTAGCGGTTCTTTAGAATAAGGGCCCCTCCTATCAGGGCGATGATCGTGGATACAACCTCGATTACCAATAAGTCCTGCAAGAGTGTGCAGCTACCAGTCACAGCGTCGTAATGGCAACCTGTCAATGCCTTGATGAACTGGCTCTCTCTATCCCCGACTAACGCGTCTGTGACTTTGGTTGAACCAGATATCGCGCCCATCGAGCCCGCAAAGAGTAGGATGAATCCAAGAGTCAGGAACGCTTCACGCATTGTATACCCAGCGGACGTTTACAGTTTCAGCGCCAAGTGACAGATGAAATAAAACTTACGCCGAGAACGGGATCCTTACGGTCGGTTCTCGTTCAATACTCTACTAATGAGTTGAGCCGCTGCTCCTAGGTATGTCTCGTAGGCTAATGCTTCCTCTATTTTTGTAGGTTTCAGCTTGTGAGAGACGAACTTGTCAGTTTTCAGTACGTTTGAGAAAGGTTCTCTGTTATCTAGGGCTTTCGAACCCTTTGATGGGCTTCCTGTCGGGGAACACCGGCTTGGACAAGCTTGTTAACGATATTCTCTGCAAGGATCGACGGAGACAGGTTGTAATGCCAAGTGGATATTAAACAGCTTTCTGAGTCGTTGCGTCAGTGGAGCTTAGCCTAGAATGACTGGAATCTGCGGACTAGTTGGCCCCGAAACGGGGGAGACCGCTACCATGCTTGAAAGGATGGTCGACGCACTTGCGATGAGAGGTACTTCTCGACGGACCGTGAAGGTGAAGATTGGAAACACAAGTTACGTTTTAGGAGTGCGCCAGTCCCCCTCGTTTGGCGCGGATGGATTATTTTCGAATGGAATTCTCACATTGGCAATTGACGGATACTTTTGTGATGATGCTATCGAGAAATTCCTGGAATCGTCACTTCCTGGTTCGAAAGCCTTCCGGGAATTATACAAGTCAGAAGGAGCCTATGCGATGCTCGGCGTCTCCAGTGAAGGACTCGTTGGTGGTAGAGATCCAGTGGGTCAGAAACCGCTCTACTATGGTTCTGACAAGGGAGTCGTCCTATTTGCCAGTCTCAAGACAGCCCTTACAAATGCAGGGATTGCGAATCCCAAACCCGTGCCTCCAGGACAGATCGTCTCGATTACTAACTCCGCAACTTCAACCGATGACACCTACCGATTGGAAAATACCAATGAAGACAACATAAGCGAGAAGTCCGCGGTCGAGAAACTTGGAAGCTTGCTTAGCGAATCTGCTATCAAGACGGTTCCCGAAGGTTCAGCTCTTGCATTCTCAGGAGGACTCGACAGTACACTCGTCGCCCAAGCAGCAATGCTCACATCTCGGAGACCCGAACTGTTTACGGTTGGGCTAGAGAATCAACCCGAGCTTCAGCATGCTCAACAAGTCGCCGACCAAATGGGGCTTCCAATAACAGTTCGAGAGTTGACGAAGAAAGAAGTTGTCGATCTAGTCCCAGATGTTGTACAGGCTACTGAGAGTATTGATCCAACGGTAGTAGGTGTCTCACTTCCGTTCTACGCCACATGTCAGATGGCTCGAGCGAAAGGGTTGAAGCACATTGTTGCGGGCCAGTTGAGCGACGAGCTCTTCGGAGGCTACGCGAGGTTTGAGGAACTCGCGGGAAACAATGCTACGGTCAAGAGAGAGGTTTGGGAAAGCCTAGTCTCGGCCTCCGCTAATGATTTCGAGCCTGGGGATAAGGTAGCAGTGACCAATCGCCTTGATCTCAGATGTCCGTTCGCATACCTGCCCTTAGTCCAGTATGCGCTCAGGATTCCGGCCGGATTCAAGGTGAGAGTTCAGAATGGACAGCCGGTTAGGAAATTCATCCTCAGGAAACTCGCCTCTTCCTGGGGACTACCCGCATCAGTTGTCGATCGGCCAAAAAGGGCGATTCAATATTCAACCGGCGTGATGAATGTCTTGGAAAAGGAGGCAAAAAATAGAGGCTTGGGACTCAGGGGCCTCTTCCAGGAACAGGTTGCCTAGCTGGATCAGGTATTCAATTGAGACTATGGGTTTCGATGGAAAACCTCTTAGAACCCCCTTTCCCTGCGAGTCACACGGGGCTGACCAAGCACCAAGCAAAGATAGGGGCCGATTGTTCGATAGATGATCGAGCATACCCAATCGTCTAGCTTGGTCCAGGGGGAGAAGTGAACTCTCCCGCCCAGAGGATACCAGAGTATCCCCACTTTGGGAGCGGTGAACCCGGGGCGCTGGTGGTCGTGGGTTCAAATCCCACCGGCCCCACCATCTCCTGTTAGTCAGGCAGAATCACAAGTGGGCAAGACACTCGCATTTATGAAGATGAAACTTAGGCACGCGCTTCCACATACTACTAGTGCATTACACAATCAAGAGATCCCGAACCCAAGAAGACAGAGAATTAGGAATCTATCACACTATGACAGAATCATAGTGACAGACTAAGCCGATCACACAAACGGGTATTCTTAGCGCGAAAACGGGTTGAGGCATCGGGGTTTCGGAATGCTGAATTGCGACTTCCGCACTTAGTATTCAATACGGAAATGAGCCGGGTTGACGGTCTGTTTGGGGTCTCCCAACCTAGAAGAAATCAACAGTACCAGTTCAATCTTGGCTCTTGTTTCCTCTAAAACAACAGTTTGGTCAGGATCGCTGAGCCAAGACGGCTCGCAAGAGGAGGCGTCGACGTTGTAATGCAGGCCATTACTTCGACGGAGCGAGGCTTCAGATCGGCCTGTCAGACCTACGGCATCTACAACAGACAATGACTCATTACAAGAAACATCTTCGAGGCTTACTGCTCGAAGTTGATAGAACCGAAACAAGTAGATCCCGAAGCGGTGTAAATCCCGTCGGTCGGATGCGCTCGCCAAGCCCCGCTCCGACAAAGAGAATCCGTTTCTTTTTTCGTCAAACATCTCTACTCGGAGGCGCCGTACTGTCTTAGCAGGCTAACAATCTCCCTGTATCCCTTTTCGTTGGCGACGGCTAATGCCGTTTTTCCTTGGTAGTTCTTCCAGACAAGATCTACCTTACCTGTTCCTAGTAACCAGCGGGTCACGTCGTAATTGTTTCTACTGATCGCGTTGTGGAGTGCGAACGAAACGCCTTGGTGCGCTCCCTGGTTGAACAGCAGTTGCACTAGGTCAAGATTATCGCTCAGAGCTGCATGTGCGAGGAGTGGTATTCCATGCGCTCCTGTGGCACCAATATCCTTGGGGTCTCTGTAGAGTAGGCGTTTCACGTCTTCTGTTCTTCCGAGCATCGCCGCAGTACAAATCTCCAGTGGTGCACCCTTTGAAAGGAGATACTCGGCTACTGCTACGTTCCCCATCTGCGCGGCTGCTTGTACTGCGGTCTCATGATCGCTCTCCTTCCACGGATGCGCCGCGTTCAATAAGGCAGGATGTTCTTCGTACATGCGTTTCACTTTTTCGAGGTCCATGTGACCTGCGATCACAAAGTCACGGATCAGTTCTGGAGTAAGTGCTTCGGCCTTTACGCGTCGAGTTTCCGCTTGAGTGCGCACATAACTTAGCATAGCTAATCATTAGTGTCGCTAATATATAATGCTTCTCAAGGTAATGCAGTCGAGCTCCACCCTGACTCTTTTTTAATCACTTGGTGGCGCCGTTTCTACGACAGGCGGACTCGGAGTTCCAGGTTTGGCCGCGGGCCACGGATTATAGCAGGCAAGCCAATGCCTCGGCAGAACTTCTACAAGTTGAGGCTCCGCCTTAGAACACATCTCAATTCTTCTCGGGCATCTAGGATGGAACCTGCAGCCTGACGGCGGGTTGATCGGACTCGGGACCTCGCCCGGCAGAATAATTCGGTCAATCTTTCTTCTAGGGTCTGGAATCGGTATCGCAGACAGGAGTGCTCTTGTATACGGATGAAGGGAATTTACGAAGAGTTCAGCAGTATCCGCTATCTCCACAATCTTGCCGAGATACATTACTGCGACTCGGTCGCACATGTGTTGGACCGTGCTCAGATCATGAGAGATGTAAAGGTAGGTGAGCCCTAGCTTGTTCTGAATGTCTTTTAGTAAGTTGAGTATCTGGGCTCTTATCGACACGTCAAGGCTGGCTACGGGCTCGTCGGCGATTATCAGGTCCGGTTCAACGGCCAAGGCGCGTGCAATGCAGATTCGTTGCCTCTGTCCTCCACTAAACTCGTGAGGGTATCTTTCGGCATGATACTCCTCAAGGCCTACCATTTTCAGGAGTTCGTACATAGTAGATATCCAACGATTTCTGGGAATGTGGTTGTGAACCATCAGGGGCTCCATGATTATGTCGGCCACTGTCATTCTAGGGTCTAATGATGCGTAAGGGTTTTGGAAAATATACTGCATCTCGCGATGCAGGGCCAAGACGCGCCTCTTGTTCCGTGACTTGAAGACCTTGAGAACATCATTTCCGTTGAAACTGATTATTCCCTTCGTAGGCGTTTCGAGATCAACGACACATTTTGCCAAGGTAGACTTTCCGCTACCGGATTCTCCTACTAATCCGAGGGTTTCGCCCCGATTCACTGTGAGTGAGACATTATCGACCGCGTGCACGACTCCGGTTTGCCTCTTCAACAAGAGGCCCCTTTCGTAGATGGGGTAATGCTTTGTGAGAAGAGAGATCTCTAAGACTGGCTCCGGTCTCAATTGGGAGGAGCTCATTATTCTTCCCTCACCGGTGACTTGAGGTTGAGTTCCTTCGCGAAGTGGCAGGCAGCGCGGTGCCCTGGCTCCTGCAAATCGAAATCAGGGATCTTATCGATGCATACTTGTTGAGCGTACTTGCATCGCGGGTTAAACCTGCATCCCGTCGGAGGATGGATTAGATCAGGAATATTTCCGGGGATTACATCGAGTCTCCTCTGGACAAGCCTTGGATTCGGGACGGACGTAAGAAGAGCTTCCGTGTACGGATGCTTAGGGGTCCAGAAGACCTGGTCGGTCGTCCCAGCCTCAAACACTTGCCCAGCATAGAGGACCGTGACACGGTCGCAGGTCTCAGCGACTATTCCCATGTCATGAGTGATCAGGATCATGGACATGCCCAATCTCTTGATCAGGTCCTTCAACATCTCTAGTATCTGTGCCTGAATAGTCACATCTAAAGCGGTTGTTGGCTCGTCAGCGATCAATAAAGTGGGATTGCAGCAGATGGCTCGTGCAATCGCGATACGTTGCTTCATCCCTCCGCTCAGTTGATGAGGATACTGGTTGATCTGAAGCTCTGGAGCAGGCATTCCGACCAGTTGAAGTAGCTCGACGGCCCTTTCCCTTGCCCCCTCCTTCGTCAAAGCTTGGTGTCGCATAATTACTTCGGCCAATTGCTGGCCAACAGTGTAGACCGGGTCGAGGGAGGTGCTCGGATCCTGAAATATGTACCCGATCTTGTTTCCTCTGATTCCCTGCATTTCCTTTTCGGGTTTGGCTCGTAGATCTTCCCCCAGAAACGTTATTTTGCCATCGACAATCTTGCCTGGCGGTGGGACTATGCCCATTATCGACAACGCCGTAACGGTCTTACCTGAGCCCGATTCTCCGACAAGTCCGAGTGTCTCCCCCTTGTTGACGTAGAGGCTGACATCCTCAACGGCTGTAACAACTCCTGCCCAGGTAAAGAAGTACGTTTTCAGATGGTCGACGCTAAGCAACTGATCTGGCAGGTGACCACTTCCTTCTTGGGACCACTCATTCCCTAAGTCTTGGGTCAAGTGCATCCCTGAGCCCGTTTCCCAACAGGTTGAAGCCCATCACCAACATGGTGAGAAAGATCCCAGGGAACGCCCCAACCCACCAAGCCTCGTTGACTGCCTGAGCTCCAAGAGCAATTTCCCGACCCCAGGTAGGAGTGTTTGGGTCGCCAAAACCGAGAAAGCTGACGCCCGCTTCTACTAGAACCGAGCCAGCGATTTGGAGAGTCGTAAGCACAATCACGGTGTGAAGAACATTTGGCAATATATGTCTAAAGAGAATCCTTCTTCCTGAAGCGCCTATCTGCCTAGAGGCAGCAACGAACTCGAACTCTTTGACTTGGAGGGTCTCCGACCTTATGATCCTAGCGTTCCCAGGCCAGGATAGGATACCGATGATGAAGATGACGATCAACAGCCCGCCTGTCGCGGTCGTGTTGAACACGAAGAACACCCGAAGGAAGACGAAAAGGATCAGTAGAAACGGGAGTACGAGGAAGATTTCGGTAAACCTCATGAGGACATTATCGATGACTCCACCGTAATATCCAGCAACCAGCGCAATAACAATTGAGATCACCATTGATATGGCTGAAGCGCCAAATCCCACAAGGAACGCGGCTCTCGCTCCATAGATGACCTGGCTGAAGACGTCGTAACCGTTCTTGTCCTCTCCAAACGGATTTGCTAGGCTCGGTGGGGCGTTCGGACGATACGCGGTGAAGCCCGAGCCCGGGCAAGCGATGTCTAATCCGATTATGCAATTCGGCGGGTAGGGGGCTACCAAACGGTCAAAGACGGCAATGAAGCCCATGAAACCCACGATGACCAGTCCGGCGAAGGCGGCCTTGTTGCGTTTGAAACGTCTCCAGGCGAGTCCCCACTGACTTACACCCGATCCCCGTTTTGAGACTGCTGAATAGACCATGTGTTTCCTCAAGCCAACCGAATTCTTGGATCAATGTAGGAGTACGAGATGTCTGTGATTATGTTAGCAGCGAATGTCATCAATGTTATCACCACGATTACCCCCTGGATTACCGGAAAGTCCAGATTGTTCGTGGCGATGACGAAGAGCTGACCAACTCCAGGCCAATTGAATACCGTCTCAGTGATTGGTGCCCCAGCCAGCAATCCTCCAAAGTAAAGCCCAATGTATGTCGTGATTGGAATCAGTGCATTCCTCAACCCATGCCTGTAGATTACTGTCGACTCTTTGAGACCACTTGCTCTGGCGGCCAGTATGAAGTCGAGCCGTAGGACTTCCAGCATGCTTGACCTCACCAAAAGCACTACTGGAGCCAAAATGGCAAAAGTATACACGCTCACTGGGAGAGTGAAATGCCACAGCCTGTCTATTAGGAGGCTGCCGAAGGGGTATTGCGATGGGTACGCCGATTGGGCTCCACCCGCAGGAAATATTTTGAGTTTGTATCCGAATACTAGGATGAACACTATTCCTAAGAAAAATATGGGAATGGACGTGCCGACTAGGGCAGTATTGCTTACTGTAACATCCAGCTTTGAGTATCGATTGCGGGCCGAAAGTATTCCTATCGGTACTGCGATAATCAAAGACATGACGAGGCCGATAAGTGAATATTTGCTCCGCTTGTATAGGAGACGCCAAGGTTGCCAGTGAGCAATTGCCCCACCCAGGTAAAGTATTGGACGAGCAAGGGCTTGTCTAGCCCATAGTATTGCCTCAACAGTTGACGCTGTGCTTCATTGACGTGCGGGTTCAAGGCAGTCAATAGTCGGATCGGGTCACCAGCGAGTCTCTCGATCGCAAAAACCATCAGCGTAATGCCGAAGAAGACGGGGATCACGTATAGTGCCCGTCTGATGAGATATTTGATCATAGACAAATCTGTTAACGCTCCGAGGATTCGCAGGAAGAGCTGCCAGTTCTTGGGTGCGACACCTCTACCCAAGAAAGGGGTACGATTAACTTGTTGGTAAGTTTATGGGGTGAACACACAATACTGGCAAATTTCTGGGCTGAAGTCTAACGAAAGTCACGACCAAGCGTGATGCCAGTGAGAACGCGTTCCTCGACGGTATGGCTATTCTCACTCGCCTGCAACCCGGTTGTATTAGTCAATATTTTACGCATTCTTTATTTAGTCAAGATGGTTTGGTTGAATGAGCTCAATAATATGAAGATCAGCTTCGGAAGACTAAAACTCGCATCATTAGCCCTGTGCTTTGTTGTTCTCTCTATAGCCTCGGCGGCGTTCGTTCCCAAAGGTCACTCTTCGCCAGGCATTTTCAAAATCACCCTGATGGTTCCAGGAAACGCCAACCCAGCACGGCAGTCCTGGTCCCTAGTCGTTCAAAGTGAACTACAGAACCTCGGAATTGATGCAGGGCGAGTACTCCTTGACTTCAATACGATCATTGACAGAGTCATTCAGCCAACCGACCCGAATATCGTCGGAAAGACATACGACAATGGTGGCTGGGACACCCTCTTCATAGGCAATGCCCTAGGAATCGACCCCGACCCAGCGATACTGTACAACAGCACGAACTTCGCCCCCTCCGGATCGAACTACAATCTATGGAACAACTCCCAGGCTGATCACTTGGGCACCCTGATCGACCAAACGGTCGACAAGCCTACTCGCCTCAACTACGTGAGGCAGTGGCAGGCCCTGGCCCAGAACGCGACTCCCAGTGCTACAATTCTCTACACGAAGGAAATAGTAGCGTTCACTCCGAAACTAACGAACGGGCAATATGTTTTCCAAACATACCACTTCCCATATTGGCCGCCGATCGAACAACTCTCAAGCAGTGCCGATTCCACTATCGTTTTGGACCAGACTGGCGGTCCACCTGCAAACTTGATACCTGAGCTTTCCTCGTCCTATTATGACACAACAGTCTCTGGGGTCATATTCGGCAGTCTTGCGCAGAGAAATGATACTATCTTCAAGACTATGCTCCCTCAACTAGCCTCTGGGACAGTGCAATCACCCGGTTGGAGCGTCGCGGCTGACGGGAAAACTTGGACAGTAACGCTGCGTCAAGGTGTAACTTGGCATGACGGACAACCGTTCGATGCAAACGATGTTAAATTCACGTTCGACTCGATCTTCGATAGCACGCTGAAACCCCCCGTCCAATCCTTCTATCAATCTATCATCGGCTCTGCCGGGAATGTCCAGGTCATCGACCCCTACACGGTGAAGTTCGTTCTGCCAAACCCCTACGCTTACTTTGTCGAAAACATTCTCGGCGGAACGGCAATACTACCGAAACACATCCTGAACCCCACTCTTGTGCCATATGCCAACTGGCGGACCAACGTGTTCAACACCGGAAAGCCTAGTACGCCGTGCACAAGCGCCTGTGCCGGGCCTGTTGGGATTGGACCGTACAAGTGGGACCATTATGATTCGACAACGCAAACAGCATATCTTATTCGAAACGACAACTATCTCGACTTTCCTGTGAACGGAGGCCCCGAGCTTCGATTACGGGGAGAGTTCACGGTAAAGAATTATGCTGCAAAGACTCTCAGTGGCTCAGACGCGGCGATCACCGACATCACCACCGGGGCCGTCGACGTTCTGGATTCACAGTACCACCTTGAGACGCAGCAGAGCTTCCTCTCAACCTGGGGATCAAGCAAACTAGCAGTCTACGACGCTTACGGAATCCAAGAGATGGGTTTCAACATGAAGCATCCAATCCTTGGAACTGGTGTCGACACTCCTCTCGGAAAACAGGATCCCACCAAAGCTGCACTGGCCGCACAATTTGTTCGACAAGCCATAAGTCACGCGATTCCACGCCAACTGATAATCGACCAACTGCTCTATGGTTACGGCAAACCAGGAATAACCAGCGCTGTGACACCGGCCACCGACGGATTCAATACTGCATTGGTACCCGACAACTTCAACCTGACAAAGTCTCGCGAACTACTTCAAAAGGCCGGTTACTTCCCAACGACACCTACGCCGCCCAGTTTCTGGGACGCATATGGAGTCTACATAGCCGGTGCCTTGGTAGCAGCTGTTGTGGCCGTCTCTGCGCTCTTCGTGGTCAGAACCCGCAGGCGATCGGGATTTGCTACGATCGGCGGGACAACGCCGCCACCATCTCCGACTTCGTCACCGCCGCCCTAGTCTGAGCAAAGAGAAGTCTGACCCACTTCTTCCTCTTCCTATTTTTCGTGCGACGTATCGATTAGTTCGGACCATATTTTCAACCAACGATTCTATCCTAGGATTCCTGAGGTTGAAATAATCGAGAAACAAATGGCTAGTTTTACCAGGCACAGCCTCGACATAGTCCCTCGGAAACGTAGAACGACGACTTTACGTGCTCCTCCTTGTTCCTCTTTGTGCACTCGATCGGATCCCTAACCTTCGCCTGTTAAGCTAATGTGAATGTAAGAATAGTTGGTGCGAGCCCTAAGAGGATGGGAATTGGGAGTCCGGCAACAGTATGTCGTGACTTCGTAATTCTGATGGTTACGATAACTCCGAGAAGGATTAAGGCGACTGTGGCTAGGGCAACATACGCACCACCCCTCAAGAAAGAGGTTGTCACGAGTATGGAGTAGACCAACAGATCCCCCAGTCCCACACCAAACCCGGAGATTGGCAGTGTAGTTACAGACAAGAGACTGCTTATTCTCTGAAGTCCGACAGTTCTACCCAAGATGTTTGTCTCGATGAACACAACGTCGAGGAATGACAGTGCAACTAGGAGCACAAGGGTGAAAGTTGTCGGGAAGAAGGTCCCCAACATGCTCCCCAGAAGGGCTGCGGAGACTGTCAAGAGAAGTCCAGCCTGTCTTTCGGAAAGTGAGCCCTTATAGTAACGGAACGACGAGTAGAGCCCTAGGTATGCAAGCGGGGTGGCGAGCAGGTAGAATGCAGCTCCGCCTCCGGTATAAGGCTCCATCCAAAGTTGCAAGAGTATGAGTCCAGATAAGACCCCTGCCGCCGCTATTCCTGACATGAGTAGACGCGCAGCGTGTTCCCCGTGACGTTTCAACTCGTAAAGAAGAACCGACAAAGCCAAAACGGACATGAAAATCAGCATCACAGGGTCGAATTGCCCAAAGTCAAACCCCGCTGCTGAGCTCACCGGTCTATCGACCTAGTATATCCACTCTGGCAGCGTTAGAATCCCACTGAGCATTGCTTTTCTATCAGGTTTCTCAAAAGCCCAGGGTGAATGTTTGCTTCCTTAACCAGGTGATTGTCAGCAGTAAGCAGATGCACATTCGGACTGATAAACGTCGGGAGTGGATAGGAAGGCGTGCTCGGGTTTGAAGGACTCGACGTGAAAGCCCTCAAAACGAATCTCGTCGCATTTCTGATTACAGAGTGTTCATCACTATTTCGCCAAGGGAGTTTTGAGGTTTCAAGCCGTCTACACTCCTCTCACGACTTTAGATTACGGAGACTGCGACTCCGATAAGTACTAGGAATAATGAGGCGGTGATCCATCGGAGACCGATGCTCTCCGCATGGCGTTCAGCCTCTCGCGACCACGGTGCTGTCTTGAACAGAAACTCGCCCGCCTTAGAAGCTGAGGGTGAGTTTGATAATGAGATTCCAACACCCAACAACAGTCCGATGCCACCTTCGAGGAACATAAGCAAGACGAATGTGTCCTTCGCGACCAAGCCTGTCCCGAGGAAAATGATGAGTGCTGTGACTGAGACAAGTATTAGCGAGTAAAGGAAACTTTTGAAGAGAAGTCTCAGAGTTCGCCCGATCCTAGGTTGCGAGCTGGGGATCCAGTTCAATTTGATCTTGACACTCCAGGTAGGTTCGTCTCTAAATAGAATCGGGAACCACCACGGCAAAGAGATCTCTTCCCGATATCGTCCCAATGAGCAGACTAAGTCAAGTTCCCCACGCGAACCAGCATTCGGCTGAGCATGCAATGTTCTTCTCCCAAGAATTCTTCTACAAGAGTTTACAAGAACATATTATGAACAAAAGGAGTTGCACGATCTCGGCATCCTAATCAGTCCGCGGCCCTCAGCTCAAAGCACTCCCAGCTTCTTGCCAGCCTTGTTAAACGCGTCGAGGGCAAAGTCGAGATCACGCTTGGAATGAGCGCTCGTCACGATTGTCCGGATTCTAGCTCGATCCTTGGCCACCATTGGATAGACTATAGGAAGAACGAATACCTTCAGGTCGAACATTGCATCCGCAAGCGTCCTCGCTAATCTGCTATTGCCGACCATGACCGGTGTTATGGGAGTCTCGCTTTGCCCTGTGTCAAAGCCTAGATCCTTCAATCCCTTCTTGAAATAATGTGTATTTTCCCAAAGCCGCTTCACAAGGGCGGGCTGTTTCTCCACCAGTTTGACGGCCGCTATTGATGCTCCCAC
>VBBA01000011.1 GCA_005888675.1 Candidatus Bathyarchaeota archaeon
CTATATCACAGCCCTCGACGGTCGGACAAACGAAATCGTTGCCAACTTCACGGTCGGAATTGATGGCGGCCTGCTCGGAATTGCATACGACCCAACCAACGACAACATATACGTGGCCGACTGGGCAACAAGCAGCGTTTCCATAATCCGCGGCTCAGACCAAACAATAATCGGGAATGTCCAAGTTCCGGGAGGAGCACAAGAACTGGTCTACGTCTCAGGCTACGAAAAACTGTTCGTGACAAGCCAGTTCACCGGCGGCCTAGGACCACCAAACGCCGGAACAGTCTCCATAATCGATACGCGCACACAGTCCCTTATCCAGAACTTTACGGCTGGCTACGAACCAACAGGCGGCGCATACGACCCTGACACAGGATACGTCTACATCTCGAACTATGAATCAGGAACGCTTTCAGTAGTAGTCCCAGGAGAGATTACCGACTTCAACATAACCGTCACTCCGCCATTAATTATGTTGCAACCTACAATTCCAGGCTCGGCAACGATCACCGTGACTGGACTGCAAGGTTTCATCGGAAACATCACTCTCACAGCCACCTCATCGGGACCAACAACCCGCATAGAACCATCAATCCTAACACTCTCACCTGATACACGCTCAGCCTCGGCAACTCTGACCTTGACCGGAACCCATCCGGGAGAATTCACTATCACAATTGAGGCCGAAGTTGGCAGCTTATCACATTCTGTCCAACTCAAAGCCATTCTCACTCAGAGCGTCTCTGTGCGTTGTGGATCAAGTGGAGCATACTGTCTTGTTACCAGCGACAGTATCCTCTCGAACTTGGGCTTTTCCGAGAACGTGCTTCAGTTCAACGCAACAGGACTCATAGGCACGGCAGCATTCGTCAACGTCACGGTTCCCAAAATCCTAGTCTCTAACATAAACCAAATTCGAATATTTCTGGACAAACTCCAGCTACCGGATTATGAATTCTCCGTGATCACCACCGGCCACAATTACCTCATCCAGTTCTCAGTAGCATTTCATAGTAGTGTGCAGATACAGGTACAGTTTGGGCCAGCTACGCCCACCGTGTTCGGAATACAAACCGAACTCTTCTACGTCATTGCTGGTGCTATAGTAGCAACCCTAGCAGGTGCGGTTGTGGTCGTTAAACGAAGATGGCCCGAAATTTCCAAGCAGCTCATCTCGTCGATTTTGATAGATTAGCCGGGGACCTATAGGATCAAGTACTCATATTCTATGATAATCCCAGCGAGTATTCCAACTATGAGACCAAGTATGATTCCGAGAATTAACGACTTGCCATCTAATGACATTAATCTCGATCCTCATCCGATTCTAATCTGCTGACAAGAAACAGGTGGGAGTTTAGGCCGACCTTGTTATGGTCGCACTGGGAATTGACAGGAACCATTTACCAGCGATCTTGCTCTGAGGCTTCATGAAATCAACGGTCAAGCTAGAACCGTTCGGCAATGTCTTGGGTATGCTTGAGGATATCTTCCCGTACAATATCAAGTGCCATATCTTTCCACTGCCATCTTTGAGTTCGATGTGCAAAAGTATCTTCTTGCTATGAACGTTCAGTCGTCCCGTGCCCTTCTCGACCGTGAAAGTTTCGCTTCCCACTTTGAGGGTCCCCCCGCTGACCGAGAGCTTTGCAACACCAACTGTTACCTTCTCAGCGGTCGCAGTGAGTTGCAGATCCACATTCGCTGTCTTCGTCTGATCGGCAATGTCATAGGCTGTGCCTGTTCCAGTGATCGTAAAGCTGGCGCCCTTTCCAAATATTGTCGTGCGGCTTTGTGCTGAATGTTCGGATTTGACAGAATGATCCGATTTCGCGTAGACGGGGACCGCTACCGTGACCGCGGAAGCGACTATTACTAGGATGCTCAGGACTGCGATGATCTTGAGCCGCCGATAATCTCCCAATTTCTTGAACATTCTTGAACCACCGTTCGCCCGAATAACTTGTCTAAGCAGGGTCTTAATCGAATTGTTTTGAACAAGCCGTTCAACATAATTTCCCGAGAAATATCAGCATCGAACGTGGGAGCCACTGAGCCTCTTCAATTTCCATGGCAGTCTCGCGTGGAGTCATCTCCGGACCAGACCGCCTCTCTTTTCGAGAGAACCCTTGAGCGGAGGATTACCTCAAGGACGACTTATTTCCTCCAAACTTTGGTCAATACTGGACCCAGTAGTTGCAAACGCGGCAGTGATTTCGCCTTCTTCCTTTGCAGAACAGCCAGGATTATCGCCCCTGCTACGAGGCTCATCGCGAGTCCGATAGCCCCGATCAGCAAAATAAGACCCGAATCGAGTGAAGCACTTGGCTGAACGACACCACTGCTTGCCGGGGTCTCGTCCGTCACCAGGACATTATCGAATAATGCGTTGCATGCGCAAGTACCCGTTAAGGCAAATGTGTCCCATCCCAGCTCGACCTGCCAGTTGTACTGGTCGATTCTCCCTGGTTGAGTGTAAACGTTCAAGCCACATGTATGATCGGTCGTTATTGTAGCAATCTCCTTACAACCGTAAACGCCCGTGGGAGTGATGAGCTGGATCCATTGTTTGGTAGATTTCTGTGCGACAACTTTCATGAAAATCCAGTTCTGTTTCGCTTTGGTGTTCAAGCCACAATTGTAACTGCACTCGATGTCGGAGGCGACTGTCTTCGCATTACCACTTGAATCTAGTATCTGCCAGACTCTTGCATCGCAATAATAGGCGATATGGGTCTCATAATGATAACTGGTAGATGCATCCTTGGAGGCATCAAATTCTAGGCTTAGGAATGGTCCACCCGCTCCGGTCGTAGTCCTGCATACATCGGCATAAGTGAACCAGACACTCGCGCCAACATAATCTTGCTCGGTTGAAATGGTTGTCCTGAGGTCACGAGCGCTGGCCGCATTAGCACATTGGATCCCTACTGATTGAGCGCCCATGAAAGCATAGGTCGTATTCAACCTGCCCCAACTCTCAGGTCCTCCACAACTATCAAGATTGTACCATTTGGCAAGACTTGGCCCTTCAAAATCATCAGCCCAGATCGTATTCGATGGTACAGGAAAATTGACCTGGACGGCATATCCACTCTGAACGACAAGTGCGATGGCTAGCAACGGAGGCAAGAGGACTAGGATGATTGCTTTCCAGCTCGATTTCGAAATGAACATCGACTTTGCCGTTGATTCCAGTGAGCGTATATAATTCCGACCTAGACCAGCACTCGCGAAAACTCGCTTATCGTACACGAATCCAGGCGTCGTTCGGTCGACAAAGTAGACCCCAACAGCCTCACAGCACCTCGGTAAGACAGCATCGTAATAATCCTCGAGATCGAATCTAGATCCACCCAAACGGATCCGCACTCGTAGACAAGATCACGAAAAGAGAATTCTTTTTCTCTGCATGAGAACTCAACGAGGTAATCAGACATTGAAATTACGCGAAAATAAGAATTCTTATTGGTACATCCACCTAGCCGTGAAACCTCAAGACTGAGTCCGAACGAATCCTGCCAAGCTTCCCTCATGGAGCAAACCGATCAAAAACCCGAATCCACACGCCTTTCACCTACATTGGACTGAGAGCTCAGACGTGAAAGACTCTTCTAGAGTCGACCACTATCCCGTCTTGTCGCAAGGCTTAGATGAAGAAGACGAACGTGATGAAGCAGATACTCATCAGTATCACTGCATGCTTCAACCCATCCTTCAGATAACCTGTCGCCATCTTCCCACCAACCAAGCCGGCAAAGATCGCTTCAATCATCGCCATGTAGAGAAAGACCGCCGTGATCTTATCCAGTGGAAGACTGACGAAGTTGAAGCCCACCCCACCCACAGTCTGCGACGCACCACCGCCGAAGTTCGTATTTGCCAACTGAGTAAAGAAGCTCTTGATCAACAAATACACAGTGACAAGGAAAACTGCGAAGCTAATGTACATGACCCCGATGAAAGGCCGCATTGAGGCTCTCCTCTTCCTCTCAAGGTACTGGATCTCCTGAACATGTTTCGCAACCGATTCCATGCTCTCCTGGATGTCGCCTCCAGACTTGTTCGCCTCCGAGATCAACATAGCACTTCTGCGAGCTAATTGGGTGCCTGTCCGATCAGCAAAGTATTGCAATGCCTTCTCCAATGGGACTCTGAAGCTGATCTTTGCAATCAACTTTCTGAGCTCCTTGGTCAAGGGTCCATAATCTCGCTCAGCCGATATTTCGATAGATCTTGTCAGAGTCATTCCGCTGCGTCCTGAATCGGCGATATCTCGCAATAGGTGTGGGATGTGGTTGTCTATTGAATCTCGTCGCTTACTGTCCAAGAAGTACAGGAGTGATGGAGGAACCATGCTCAGGATTCCTGCCAAGAGTAGGAACCTGTCAGCAGTAAAGTTACCCGTTTGCCCAATGAAACCGATCTTAACCGGAACCCCGTAGATCGCCATCTCGACGATTCCCCACAGCATTACTCCGCCGAA
The DNA here is from genome assembly GCA_005888675.1 of Candidatus Bathyarchaeota archaeon. GTDB lineage: Archaea > Thermoproteota > Bathyarchaeia > 40CM-2-53-6 > 40CM-2-53-6 > BA-13. Next base: position 4,490 of record VBBA01000011.1, read on the forward strand.
TATTAGTCCGCTGAATACCCAGACAAGCTTCCTCGTGATCTTCCCAACCACGAGTATGACCGAACTCTCAAGTCTACCCTTGAACTGCCCCTTCTTCCCTCCAAGGTCCGGACTTGCGTCTGGAACTCTTGCTGAGGGCCCGTCCGATCCAGGCGTAGGAGTGGACGATGATTGATCTGATGACATTTTTCTCATGACTCCTTTTTTTTCTTAACCCTTCGGCTGCATAGTGTCCAGTATGAAGAGAAACATAACCCCACACATCGGGATGAGTATGAACGCCAGCAGGTACATGAACGAGAAGACATCGATGCCGCCGAGACTGCCTCCGATAGAGGCCATGATAGACAACATGACGACAAGCATCAATGGAAACGCGATAAGCATCAACACGTAGGTCTCCGCGAGGATTCCGAGAGTGTCGAGGAAGGATTGAACGGAGAGGTGACGCTTCTGGAACAAGTGGTCTGTAATACCTTGGAAGAACTTCTTCATGTCACCGCCTGTTCTGATCACACCTGCAAACCCTCGCAGTAGATCCTGATAGTTTGTTGAAGGAGATCGTTCGACTTCTGCATTCAACGCATGTATGATGTCGAAGCCCAACAGGTCAACACGTCCAACCACGTTCGCTATCTCATCAGAGAGCATGAACCTTGGATCCTTCTCTGCGGTAGACCTAAGGATTCTCTCAGGAGTCACGCCTGCACTGGCTAGAACGGTCATGTAACTGGAAGTGAATGGCAGGTACGAATCTAATCTCGTGCGTCTACTGCCAAGTTTGAAAAAAGGTACGGCATAGAACATTCCCAAGACAGCGAGTCCAGTCACAATGGACATGAATAATGCTGCGATAAAAGTGAAAATTATGTTGTCTCCTGCGAATCCAAGTCCAATCGAGCTTCCCAGCCCGACCGCTGGAGACAGTAGTACAAGCCATACGAAGAATGAGACGATGAATCCGACTAAGCCTGCGAAAGCCATTAGACTGACGTAGGCTTTGTAACCTGTCTTCATGCCGGCGAGCGATAGTACCTGTTTGAGGCCCTTGAAGAATGGCAGAAGAGTTGCGACCCTCTTCCCCAATAATCTGTAGGTAAAGTAGACGAAGCTCCCCTTATCCTCGGGAATCAAATCTTCCTTCTTGGCCTTGTCGGTCTGTTGCAAGAACCGTCTCAATCTTGCCCGGTAATCGCCCATGTGCAAGACAGAATGCTCGTACGTGAAGCCGCTGTAGACAGCACCTATTGGCGAGAAGAGTAATAGTTCAATGAAGACCCAGGGTGGCGACGCGACCGCGACCAATGGAAAGAATAGATTCGAGAATAGAGCAAGAGGAATCGAGAGTGGGATGCTGATGAACCACTTGTACTTCTTCAACGGAGGAATGTTGAAGTTGAACAGTATTGCGAAGAATGATCCCGAGATCAACATGTAAGTGAATGGAACAAGCTGGGTCAGAGCACCGTTGGAGTCGGTGTAGAAACCGCAGCCACAGAACGTGTCCATTCCTCGAAATAGGATTGTGACCACTGAAAGAGCGATAGTAGCGCCTACCCAGGCCCTGCTCGTCTCGAAAATACTCTTCTTCACCATGTTAAGTCCGAAACAAACCAATCCCAACAGGACTAGGCCGACGACGATTAGATCGCTCGCAGCCAGCACTTGCCCGAATGGGCCTAGGAATGGGACTATCGGATCGAGTAGGTTCATTGTTTCGCTGATCAGCTCCTAGCTCCAGCGGGCTCGACCATCTTCTCCCGTTTCACTCGGTCGAGTAGTTGCTGCGGGTTGAGATAGTAGGTTCTGATGATCTCTACGACGTCCTTGAAGTCGCGCACGTTGTTCCTGACCATCCACTCGAGAACCATCCGGCGATTGTTCAGTTCCTCCATGACCTCTTCATGTCGGTAGCCGTGGCGTTTCATGATGTTCTCTAGTGCGTAGCTTCGTCCGTAGAAGACGAAGGTGTCGCTCTTTGGACTCCACTTGAACACGTCGTTCGTCAACACATCCTTCGTTGTCGGGTCTAGTCCGACGACCTCGGCGACGTTGATCATGCGTCGGACGCTCTTGTCACCGATTTGGACACGTGTCTGGACTCCGATCACGTCGATTGTGGGGATCAGTGGGCGCGGTATGTTCATTGGTTCTGATTCCAGCCGGTGTATCGCCGCCTCTGCCGAGTCGGCGTGAAGTGTTGCAAGACCTCCGTGTCCGGTTGCGATGGCTTGCATTAGCGTGTAGGCTTCGCTGCCTCGGACCTCGCCTACGATGATGTACTCGGGTCTCTGTCTCATCGCATTCTTCAAGAGATCAAAGAGCGTGATCTCGCTGACATCTCCCGTGGTACCGAATCCAATTCTGACTACGCTTGAGAGCCAGTTCTCATGTGGCAGTTGTATCTCCGCCGTATCCTCTATGGAGACGATCTTGGCGTTGGGCTTGATGAACATGGCCAATGTGTTGATTGTCGTGGTCTTGCCGGAGGCTGTTCCGCCCACCAGTATGCAGGAGGCTTGCTTCTCGATGATGTACCAGTACCACGCCGCCATCTCAGCGGATAACGTATTGTAGATTATGAGATCAGATACTGTCAACGGTCGTTCGCGGAACTTTCGGATTGTGAAGGTCGATCCTCGACGTGTGACCTCCTTCTCATAGGTCATCTGGACACGGCTGCCGTCTGGTAATGTGGCATCGAGGACTGGTTGAGCGATCGAGATCGCGCGACCGGTCATGTAGCTGAGTTTGAGAATGAACCTGTCTAGTTCTTCGGCGGTGTTGAAGATGACGTTGGTCGGTATGGACTCGTATTTCCTGTGCCAGATGTACAACGGTATGCCGAACCCGTTGCAGGAAATATCTTCGATCCACGGGTCCCTCATCATCGGGTCTATCTTGTCAAAGAAGACGAAGTCCCTGGTGATGTAGTACATTATGCGGTCGAGGCCATCTGGAGTGACTTTGATCTTGTAGTTCTTGATGATCTTATCGACCATCTTTCTAATGTATGCCGCAGCGTTTTGGTTGCCACCTAGTTTCTTTACATCGACATCTAGCTCTTCGACGAGAAGCTCGCCGATCTCTCGCAGCTTGGCCTTTTCATCGTCTGAGAGTGGGACCTCTATGATCTGATATTTGACCTGACCTTCCTCCTTGATGAGTCGTGCTTTCGAGTATGGCGGTCGAAGATCGTATTGGTCTAAAATGGGCGTGTCGGAAGCTTTCTTCATCAGGTCTATCGTCATGCGCTCGTATTCCATCAGCATGCCGACAATATTGTCGATCTTGTCCGTCTTCTCAGGTTTAGCTGACATGATCTTTTAGATTACTCTCCCGAATGTTTCGGCCATTACTCCTCTATCTGTGATCGAGAAAGGCAAGAGTAGAGGTCGTAGTATCGAGCGTCTCATCTTCCAGAATCGAAGCTTGCCCTCCAAATGCTCAGATTCCAGTTCGAACTCGACAACAACATCTGACAAATGAGATAATGTTGCGACTGTTTTTGGATCGTGAATATCTGATAGGATAGGCATGAAGACGAGTCCATTCCTGCGGTGTATCTGACTGCTCAAGATTTCCAACAGCTCTCGGACTGATGCGTCGTCGTGGTTGACGAGCAGGTCCGACAGCGAATCTATCACTACCGTGTCTCCCTCATCCAATTGTGACAGTATATCCCTCCGAAGCGTCACAAAGAGGTCGGAGCCCAAACTTCTCGAGCCCGGACTCATCATTCCCTGACTGAATCCCATGGGCTGATTTTGTGGTCCCGACCCGCCTTGTAGGAGGGCTTGCACTCTTGGAGTGTATGAGTCTATGAAAATCCACTGTCTCCCCTGCTCCATCTCGGCGGTATCCCAGCCGTAGACCATCATCTCCTCTCGAATGTACGGCGGATCTCGGACGATCGTGAAATAATGAATTCGATGCCCCTCGTTACCCAGAAGATATGCGATCTGTTGACAGAACAATCGCACCGGTCCTTCCTGATTGCTGATTAGAAGTACGGTGCTACCTGCTGGGATCCCACCCCCCAGTTTCTCATCAAGTCCACCCATGCCGGTTCTTATCCGGCGAATAGTTTCGCGGGCCCGAGTACTCATCAACTAAAAGGTGACACCGCTAAACAAGCTAGCATGTCCCAGGGTACCCTGCCGTGTCTTTGAAATCCATGAATGGAATTGTCTGACCCTGAGGCTTTCCCTGGTATAGATAATAGAAACCGATGAAGGTAAGCCAGTTGTCATTCCTGGCGAAAGTTGCCCCCCCTGTCCCACCCTGACCACTTCCCCCAAACTTGACAATAACAGGGGCACCCGGACCACTCGGTCCGGCGGCTTGCAGGTCGTAGGGGTTTGTGTTGAAGTTGTATCCGGCCATGTTGTTAGGGTTGACGCTGCCCGGGTCTACTATCCATGTTCGCACGAATTGTCCGAAACCGTTTGCTGAGTATGGTTGTGACTGTATCATAGTGTTGGGCTCAAGTATAACATCGCTGTCAGTTGCTTGATTGACCAATTTCAAATACAGCAGAACTGTCGCTCCAGAAGGAAGACACCACGCTGGTTGCGACTGGGTCTGAGAACCCTGAGTGAAATTGAACGACTTGAAATCAAAGAATATCGATAGCGGACCGATGTTGGTCTGGAAAGTTCCTCCAGTGTTTCCTCCGCTCGGGGGAGTTACAGGCCATGGATAGAAGAAGCTGAACTGTCTACCTCTAGTAGTGGAAAGGACGACTTTGTAGCCGTTGCCGTCGTTGATCGGTGCCAACGCTCCCCCAGTGTTGACTTTGATCCGGTGGTCGATCACTCCCTCCTTCACATTGCCATTTACTATTCCAGGACTGGATGAGCCTTGATCTACGATACATGGATTGGCTGGCAGGCATTGGTTTGAGTTAGTAGGGGACAAGTTCACAATGTATATTCTGGCGACCCTCACAGCTATGCCCAGGTTGTTCACGGTGATGTTGAAACTGTTCGCGGTAAAGTCCCTAGCTCCAGGATTGTTCGGGACAAGATTCTCCGATAGCGACATAGTGTCCGTTTGAGTCATGTTCGCGATTATTCGATTGTAATTGTCGAACTGCACAAAGTCCCAGAGGAACATGTTGAACCCCATCAGGATTAGTATTACAAAGAACAGGGCACCGAATATCGTGCTCATACCTTTCTTGGAACGTCTGAACTTCCTATGGGATCGTTTCGACACATCTCACCCTTTACGATGTCCAGACCGTCGTGATGGTCGTTCCACGCAGGGTCGCCACAATTACGGTCTGAACGTTACCGGAGCCCCAAGTCTGGCCGGAGAGAGTGATCTGGACCTTTTGGACCTGCGACACGCCTACTTGTGATTGTACAATGTTATAGAGGGTTGAGTTGATGTAAACAGAGGCGATATTGAATTGGACTGCTCCGACATTCCTTACGTAGAGCGTGACAATGTTGTTAGTGGATCCTGTCGCCGTGAAGAACGCGCTTTCGACACTAAGCCTCTCCTGGTTGGCTAAGCTTCTGCTTGAGAACCAGTATCCTGCTCCACCAGTGTATGCTCCAAAGCTGGAGATTGACCAAACAAATAGTAACGAACTAAGTGAGACAACTATTACCAGCATAGTCAGATTGGCCATTATAGTGCTGATGGCTTTTCGTGACCTATGATTACGACGATTCCTCTTCTCAGCCCATCTAATCATTCTAACATACTCCTTTGATCATTCTGTTTCGAGGGTTTGGCGAAACAATATCCCCCGAGTTGCTCCAAGTCGAGGCCTTGAGAGATGAAGAGGTTGATTGGTTCGATGTTACCGATACGTGATCTTTGAGGTTCATGGGAATCCCTTTCCGACTATATCTTGGGAGGCACGGGTTTCTTTCTAACATGGAAGGCAAGGAACAACAGGAGGAGTACGACTCCGAGAATGGCGAACAGGACGACGGCTGAAACAACCGTCGTGGTGCCAAGAACGCCACTACCTCCGGCCACTGCAACCGCGACAGTAAGCGTCGGCATCGAAGAAGCGTCGACTGACCAGGTACCCACGTCAGAGCCATTGTATGATACGTGCGCAGTGTAAAGTCCTTGAGGAACATATCCGATATCAGCCAGTCCCTGACTGTTGGTAGTGAATGTCTTCACCGTGGAATTGAGCAGGGTTACGGTTACAGTGACCCCGGCGACAGGATTGTTAGATCGGTCAACCGCTTTGACCGTGGCCGAGAACGCGTTTACCTTCACAACTTTTGAAAGAACGCCACCAGTTAGGTCTATGGTTTGAGATGCAACCTCGAGTCCCGCTACTCCCTGCCACTTGAGATCAGTAAGAGTCCATAATTTGGCGCCGACCCATTGATTGGAGAATGATGTTAACGTGACAGTGTCACTGCCGCTGGTCAATGTTACTGAACTGGGAGGACCAATAGGATTGTTTGACGGATCGGTGAAGGAAAGAGTCAGTTGATACTCTTTATCGAACTCTGCAATAAATGGTCCAGCAGCCCCCGTCGTATAGTTGTAAATCATCTGAGGAGTGGTCAAAGTGGCCGAGGAATAATGAGAGGTGCCATGAGTCCATTGCTTCCAAACGTAACGTGCCCCTGAAGCACCGGTAAACGAGTTGTTCAGGACTTGGATCGTATGAATTGTGCCGTTGGCGAACGAGAACGTATACGGGAGGCTATAGAAAGCTGAGCTGTCAACTTGAACCTTTATCGTTCCTTCTCCAGCCGCGACGGTGGTGTCTGCTTCGAGATTACAGTTTGAAATGCATCCGACTGGCGGAACCCTTGAAAACTGAGCTTGGAACGCGTTAGGTCCCGTGTAGTTGACCACCATAAGAGGAGTGTGCAACATCGTTTGAGGCTCGTACTGGTATCCTCCGTAGTTCCATTGTTTCCAGAAGTAACGGACTCCAGTGGACGGTACTCGCAGAGTGGTGTTCATGACTTCTATAGAGTGACGTGTACCGTTGAAGAAGGCAAACGTGTGAGGTAGAGTGAAGAACGTTGAATTATCAAGACGCACATACACGGTGGCATCTGATGCTGGCACGGTTGTGTTCGTTTCTAGATAGCAGATTGGGGGGGAGCCAGGACTGCAGGGGGGATTAGCGTGAACATTCCCCAAGAAAGATAAAACAGATACT
>VBBA01000012.1 GCA_005888675.1 Candidatus Bathyarchaeota archaeon
ATCTCGACACCGTTCTCGTTGATAGTTATCGGGTGCAAATACTGTGAGTGCGATGTGCCCCGCATCTTTGGAATCTCGATCTTGCGAGCACGAACCTTCATAGCGAAAGAGTCCTCCTCCAATGTGTTGCCTTGGACCGAGTTCTCCTCAAGCATCGTCTCGCCGCTAGTGCTTTCTTCGAGTGTGTGATGAAGCCTGATCATCCCGTCGACCACGTATTCCTCCACGGCCTTGCGACTCATGTGAGCAGAGTCGGTCGACCGATCGGCCTGGCCACTGACAAGTAGAGTCGTGCAGCCGAAGCTCTTTAGAA
>VBBA01000420.1:0-1045 GCA_005888675.1 Candidatus Bathyarchaeota archaeon
AAGAAAGAGGGGTACTATTGCTCTCTTGGCGACGGCCCTGGTAGTCTCCAGTTTCTTCATCGGGGGCTACGTGGCCACCGGGAACTGGAATCCATGGGGCAACAGGCACTACTACCAAGTGTTAGACGCGAACTTCCAAGAATGCTACACCCCAGCTGGTGGCACTCCTCAGTGTCAGTCAGTCCACAACGTAATGTTCGACACTGGTGCTCAATACGTCGAGAAGCTGGTCACGTCCAATAACGAGGGATTCTGTGCAGTATCGGCATCTTGCAGCTTCCACTTTATCGCCATGTCTAGCAACACTGCCGCTCCCACAGCAGGTCAGTCGTCCACTGGAGTGAACGGCGCATCGTCAAGCGGTGACTGCGGGAACGCAGGTGGTTCTGGTGGTCAAAACGGTGGTGCAGAGCTTACAACGAACGGCTTCGTCGCCGTTGGGGGTGCAGTGACAGACATCACGGGAAGCTCACCGAAGAGTTCTACGGTCATAAACACCTTCACTGACAACACTGTAGCGACTACCGTTGCCCAGAGCTGCTTGGTAAACCAAGCTGCGAACAACGCAGCCCAAAGAGTAAACCTCGCCGCTGCAACATTCAGCGCCATCACGCTCCAGGTTGGGGACACGATACAGATCACGTGGACCATCACTTGGACGTGGAGCTAAGGCGTGCCAATTGGCCTATGCAGGAAAGCTAAACCCGAGACTCGGATGTTTTAGTCTCCGAGTAATCCCGACCTCTTCGAACAGCGAATGCCATCGCCCTAGGTTCCCGTGCTGAACATCATGTGTTACAACACGTGTATTCGTCCGCCAGACTAGTTGGCCGTTCCCTTCACAGGGGAGAGTCGAAGCCGCGAAACTCAGACTCCTAACCGCATTGATACTCTGCCTTGTAGCGTTAGCCATGCCCATCAGCCACGCAGTTAACAACGTACACACATTCTATCTCGGGAGTTCAAGCCTCCCAGGTTGTACGGGCAAGTGCGAGGGACTGGCAACAAGTTCTGGTACGGCAGACACTGGAACCTCGCAGAGTGT
>VBBA01000420.1:1057-3279 GCA_005888675.1 Candidatus Bathyarchaeota archaeon
CAATTTTCACAATTCTTGGGCTTACCACCTCTGGAACATCCGATGTAATCATCCTCCTAGTGGTGACCAATCCTCAATCGATAACCGTGTCCACCTCGACTCCACCATCAGCGTCAGGCATAGCATTCCAGGCCACCCCACGCCAAACCTACACTCCGAGCAATTGTGCGGCACGAATGGAAGAATGGATTGGGACAACATCAGTAGCTCTATCCTCAGTGACCACGACAATCACTCTTGCTGGCGGGACTCCGACGGCTGTCAGCGGACAGATTATCGCCTATACGGGGGCAAAGGAACCGACGAGCAGTGTGGTCAATTGGGCATTCGATCAGGCGTCTGGCTTCGGAACGTCCAGCGACCAAAACTCGAAGTGTTCAGGAGGCGGCCCCAACACACCACAACTTACGACAGGCGTTACGACGCTAAATGCAAACGATCTGGTCGTCGGTCTTTTCGGTTCTGAAAGCGCGATAACCGAAACTGGCGGGGGGGCCCCTTTCAACTTGCGGGCAACCGTCGCTGCAACTGGTGATAGTAACGCCATTGAAGATGGCGGCACCTCCGGTACAGGGAGCCAGACATGCCCATTCGGAACAAACTCCAACCGTTGGCTCGTAATTTGCGACGCTCTCCAGTCCGCTGTCAAATTCTATCCAGTCAGTCCTGATGTTGCCAGCAGCACAGCGACCGGGACACCAAGTACCACGTCTCCTAGCGGCTACGCTTGGGTCTACAATACCGCCGGGATTCAGAGCGGGTTATCGGACATCTTCTCAGGCACTTGGCAGTTCGACATGACCGTCGCGACAAGTTCGACGACTCCTGTTGGAAGATTATGGATTACGGTGTGGCAGTGTGGAACCAACAGCCTCGGAAGCTGTACATTTCTGTTCAAGAATTGGGACACCTCCACGAATAACGTAATTGGGTCAACCACTGCGACGAAGTACACTTGGACTTCCGCGACACAGCCCACGTTTAGTGGGTGGAGCGGAAAGTATCTCGCGGTCGAGTATTGGACCGTGATGCAATATTCTGGTTCAACCTCTGCCACGACAGCCACAGAAACGACGGTTTCCACAGCTTCGGACATTATCACTCCCAACTGGGACTCAGCTCAGAGTCTCAGTGGATCTCTTACTCTAAACTCTGCAGAGAAGACTACTTACATCAAAATCCTGTCGGCTTTCTTAACTGCATCTTCAAGCCTAGCTGAGAAATCCTCGATTTTCAGATCCCTGAGTGGCGCGCTGACTTCCGCTTCGAATCTTGCAGAGCACACCGCCTTTCTCAGGAGCGCGAGTGCTTCGCTTGCATCAGCATCAAGCCTTGCGGACAAGTTGTCATTCTTCAGATCACTAACAGGGTTCTTAACTACAGCATCGAGCGGAGCCGCGAAGAACGGCATTTTCAGAACACTCACTGATTCGATCACGATCACAATAGGCAACCTAGTAGCGAACGTCGACTCTGGAAAGCTCGTTTGCAACACTAGTCCTCGATCCTGTTCGACCACGGTTACGGCAAACTGGAACATGGCATCGAGTCTTGGGAAGCAGGCGTCTTTCTTTCGGTCTCTAAGCGACACTTTGACCGCTGCCGGTTCTATTGCAAAGGGAATAGGTAAGGCCTTAGTGGCCTCGCTAAGCCCATCGTCAGGCCTCGCCGAGAAGAATTCGTTGTTCAGGTCCGTGGCGGGATCATTTGGCTCAGCGACGAGCTTAGCTGAACAGGACTCTCTTTTCCGTTCGTTGACTGGTTCGATGTCCTCAGTCTCCAGTATTGCCGAGAAGAATTCGCTATTCCGTTCTCTTACCGGTTCACTCGCCTTAAGCTCAAGTCTCTCGAGACAGGTTTCTCTCTTCAGGTCACTGACCGGTGCAATGTCCCTTGGTGCTTCGCAGGTCAAGGGACTTTACAAGAATCTGAGCGGTTCGCTGAGCACGGTCTCGACTTTCGCCGAACAGGCCTCACTGTTCAGATCATTGAGTAGCTCGTTAGATATCTCATCGACGTTTGCCCGACAGGAATCACTATTCCGCATGCTCAGTGGGTCACTAACTCTGAATTCAGGGGTTGCCCAGAAAACTTCCTATTTCAGGTCCGCTGCTGGCTCGCTCTCCTTCGTCTCCAGCGTTGCCGAGAAGACTTCGCTATTCAGGTCACCAATCATGTCGCTGGGTATGAGTGGAGGTCTTGCCAGAAACACGGCTCTGTTC
>VBBA01000420.1:3372-3834 GCA_005888675.1 Candidatus Bathyarchaeota archaeon
CGGCGTTTCTGTCGGTTCCGCCACGACTCTCACAGAGCACACGTCGAGTCGGTTCCGCCACGACTCTCACAGAGCACACGTCGCTGTTCAGGTCATTGTCTGACGCGTTAAGCTCGGCGACGAGTCTTGTGGAAAAATCCTCCTTCTTCAGGACTCTGACGGGGACCATCTCGTCAGTTTCAGGGATCGCCGAGAAATTGTCTTTCTTCAGGTCTTTCGTTGGCTCCGTGACTCCTGCATCTGGTTTCAATGAAAAGGTCTCGTACTTCCGGTCGGCGGTAGGGTCCATCTCTCTAGCTGAGTCTCAGGGCAAAAGTATCGCCAAGATTCTGAGCGGTTCTCTCGGCGTCTCTTCGAACTTCTCCCGGACGTCTTCCTTCTTCAGGTCAATGACGGGTTCGTTTTCTTTGGTTTCAGGGTTTGCTGAGAAATCATCATTCTTCAGGACACTGACAGGTTCGT
>VBBA01000417.1 GCA_005888675.1 Candidatus Bathyarchaeota archaeon
GGAAGCCCCTCCATTGGGTAAAACTCACACTGGACAGGAATCACGAGTAGGTCGCTTGCAACAATCGCGTTCAACGTTAGGATACCGACATTGGGAGGACAGTCAATGAGGATAGCATCATACTTGTGCTTGATTTGTGACATCGCCTCCCTCAATACGAACTCTCGACCAGGGACTGAGGAAAGCTCAACCTCTGCACCAGCGAGGTCAAGGTTCGACGGTAAGATAGAGAGATTCTCCACTTTTGTAGAAAGCGTGACCTCCTGGACCTTCTTGTTTTGGGTCAGCACGTCATAAACCGTGTAAAGCAACTTCGCCTTTTCCAGACCAACACCCACAGTACTGTTTCCTTGCGGATCGAGGTCCACCAGAAGCACTCGTCTGCCCATCAATGCCAACGCCGCAGCAAGATTAACGGTGGTTGTAGTCTTCCCGGTACCTCCCTTGTTGTTCGTAAAACTGATGATCATAGGAAACTGGTCGTCATCTCTTTGCTACTAAGAGGTTCATTCACAGAAAGAACAACAATGACCCACCCAATGGATCAATCGTTCGCAGGAAAATGATCTGTGTGACCGTCGAAAATGACTCCGGACAGGTACACTATATTAGTCAGATTCTCTTCCGCGAAGCCCCGATTATTAGGTACAATCCAAAGTCGAGCGACGTTAGGTCGTGAGACATCTCGTACGCTACAATGTTTCCAATCACCGCGGCTGTAGTTGTACACGAAGCTGTGTTTCTGAAAGCGATCTTCCTATTCACCAAAACCCCCAAATTGGCCAACTTGGGAAGAAATCGCAGAATTCGCCCGCTAGACGACCAATCCTCTACTCATTTCCGAACATCACTAAGAAAGCATAATGTAGAAGCAAGCTACTCCGCTCATACAGTAGGTCGGTAGTTGCGAGCTAAGCCTCTGGCAACAATAGTATCCGCAGGCGTCTCAAAATTCGGGCGCCGGGAAGGACTCTATGCCAGGGAATTATTCACCGAAGCGGCTCTGGAAGCTTTCCATAGACTTGAGAATGTGGACCCAGGCAAAGACATCAAGGCCGCCTTCATTGGTCAGATGAGCGAAGCCTACGAACACCAGTCCCATACCGCTCCTATAGCGGCAAACTGGGCCGGTCTGCTGCCAGCTGCGGCTACAAGAGTTGAAGATGCTTGCGCCTCATCAGGAGCAGCTCTCCGATGCGGGATCATGGCGATCATGTCTGGCTTCTACGACATCGTTATGGTCGGAGGAGTGGAGAAGATGACCAACCAGCCAACTCCAGAAGTCACTACGATTCTAGCCAGCGCTGCAGACTTTCCATTCGAGCAATGGAATGGAATGACATTCCCCGGGCTATTCGCGTTGATGGCAACCTCACATATGCACGAATATGGTACGACCGAAGAACAACTTGCTAAGGTGGCTGTAAAGAATCACAAACACGGCGTCCTTAATCCCAAGGCACACATGCAGAGAGAGATCACTCTTGACGAGGTAATGAAGTCACGGCCCGTGTGCTGGCCGCTCAAACTCTACGACTGCTCCCTCATCACAGACGGAGCCAGCTGCTTGATACTCACCAAACCCAAGCTCGCCAAGAAACTGACCGACAACCGTGTCCAAATAATCGGGACCGGCCAAGCCCAAGACACCTTCTTGCTTCATGAACGCGACAGCTTCACCTCTGTCAAAGCAGCAAAGTCGGCGGCACAGGAAGCCTACAAGATGTCCGACATGAAACCCAAGGACATCAACGTAGCAGAGGTTCACGACTGTTTCACTATCGCAGAGATCATCGCCTATGAGGACTTGGGCTTCTGCAGACCAGGCCAAGGAGGCAAGTTTGTCGAGAGTGGGACGACTGCACTAGGAGGGTCCCTCCCAGTCAACACAAGCGGGGGACTGAAGTCCAAGGGACATCCTGTCGGCGCCACTGGAACCGCCCAAATCTACGAACTCTATCTCCAATTGACAGGCCAAGCAGAGAGAAGACAAGTACCCGACGCAAAAATTGGTCTTGCACACAACTTGGGCGGCTCAGGAGCCACGGCAGTAGTCCATATTCTAAGGAGCGACTAGCAAGATATGAGCGAGCTACATCCACCACCAACGATTGAAGAATTTTACAAGTTCTGCACTCAGCGCAAGTTGATGGCCGTCAGATGCATGAAATGTCGACATCTCATGGTCCCGCCCAGGACTATCTGCAGTCAATGCCACTCCTCCCGAGTCGAGTGGGCTCAGCTCGGATCAAAGGGAAAACTCGTCACGTATACCATCGTTCACGTGGCTCCGACCTTGTTTAATCACATGGCCCCATATGCGGTCGGAATCGTAGAGATGCCTGAAGAAGTTAGGTTGCCTAGCATCATTCGAACATCTCGGCTTGAATCCCTCAAGATCGGGATGGAGCTGGAATTGGACTTCAGCCCGAGACCGCAGGACCCGAGTTGGCCGCAATGGCCTAGATATTTCTTCAAGGAAACTGCTTGACCAGAAGATAGAAATTCCATCTGGCATATCTTAAATATAGTCCGGCATCGTTGAGTTCCTTAGACAGGGGAGCTGGGAAAGGACCCGGCTGAGAGGATGGCTTTCGAGCCGCCATCGACCCTTTGAACCTGATCCGGGTAATACCGGCGAAGGGACAATGGATCGAAGCCTAATTCTCGCCGAGCCAACTTGGCAACCATGTTGCACAAAACAAAAGGAAACCGAAAACCATTGGCTGACAATATTGGATCGACCGCCCAAATAGAAAGTACCGGACCTGAAACCAACGCGGTAAGGACTTCTCCATTACCGAGACCGGTCTTGGATCTTGCGCGCATCGGAGCGTTCTCGGCACTAATTGCAGTCGGAACGATACTATCCAACGGCCTTTTTGGAATCCCTCTCCCACCTCCACTGAGCGAGATTACTATTGCCCCCGCGTTCTACATGGCCATAGCGGTTCTATTCTCACGTAAGGTTAGCTTCTGGGCAACTGCCATTGGGTCAGCCATCGGAGAAACAGTCAACATTTTCTTCTTCGGTGGGGCACCGGCGGCGGCGTTTGCTCTAACATATGTTCCAGGCATCATACTTGCGAGAGCGCCTGAGACCCTAATCATTTACAAGTTTAGGCAGAGTACGACGCGTTTCTTCGCGTTTGGGATGGTGGTTGCCACTGTCTATGACACCCTCGTATTCTTTGTCATAGATTGGTTTGTGTATTCATTCACCGCATTCTATTGCACTGGATCTCCTTGTTCCTCTTCGGGGTTTACTGGAGGATTCCTACTTGCATCGTTTGATTTTGCTACGTTGATCGATGTTGTTTGGATACCTGTATCGTTGGCGTTAGTAGTAGCAGCACGTAGAGCCTACAACCGAGCGTTTTTCGACTAAGAGGCGCCTGCTTGTCTCCTACTCTTGGAAAGCCAGATCGTAGAGTAATGGAGACAATTACGCTTCTCTCTGGGGTAAAGTATCACTCGATACTGCAAGGACCAACAGTTGGCGTTGACAATTCGATCTTGGATATCGGTGGAGACCGAGTTCTTATCGCCAGTACCGATCCAATCTCTTTCATCCCTCGAATAGGTCCAGAAAAGTCCGGTAAGCTTAGTGTGCAAGCAATTGCTTCAGATGTCGCAACCAGCGGTTTCGCACCTAGGTTTGCCCTCTTCGAATTGAACCTCCCACCGTCAATGCAAGACAAGATGCTCATACGGTATTGGAAATCAATACATCAATCCAGCGTCAAGTTTGGGATCTCAATTGTTGGAGGGCACACCGGGAGGTTCGAGGGATCCGGCTATACTGTTGTCGGGGGAGGAACAATGTTTACCATAGGTTCCTCGAAGAAATACGTGACAACGAGTATGGCACGGCCGGGAAACGATCTTATTCTCACCAAGAGTGCTGCTATTGAAGCAGCCGCAGTTCTCGCTTCATCCTTCCCGAAAACAGTGAGCCAGAAATTGGGCAGAGACGTGCTAGACAAGACCCGGAGATTAATCGACAATACAGGCACCGTCAAAGACGCCACTACTGCAGCCTCAGCTGGTCTGAGAGAAAGAGGCGTTACTGCAATGCATGACGTAACTGCTTCGAGGTTGAAGGCTACGATAGAAGAAGAATCGATCCCGGTTTTCGACGAAGTCCGACAAGTGTGTGATTTGTTCCACTTGGATCCATTGAAATCACTAGGGCAGGGATGTCTTGTGATCGCATCCCGTCCTGATAGAACAGAGGATATTCTTCAACGACTAAGAAGATCGAAGATTTCCGCTAGAGTGGTCGGAGCCTTGGGAAGAAAGACCGGACACTCGGTGATTCGAAAGGGCAACCGAGAGTCGAGAATGACGTACCCCGGGGCAGATCCTTACTGGAGTGTCTATTGGAAAGCAGTCCGTAACAAGTTGCGATAGCACTTCGCTCGAGTCGACCTGGAAGAGTTAGTGCTTCTGGAATCGCGACGGTGAAGCAACTTGTTAAATCGTTCTCATAGTCAGGCAACCTTATGCTAGCCTGTTTGTTGCGAGGACCAGGCAAAGCCGTCACGCAAGATGTCCCAATCCCCAAACTCGGAGAGAAGGACGTGCTAGTCCGGCTGGAAGTGGCTGGAATCTGTGGGACCGACGTCGAAAAATTGGATGGTGGCCTGGGCCCAGGTGGGATTCTGGGACACGAGGTTAGCGGGACTGTAGAAAGACTCGGTGAGAGTGTAGAAGAATTCTCGAAAGGGGATAGAGTCGTCGCGCACCATCACGTCCCCTGCTACAACTGCCATTACTGCAGCCGGGGAGACTATACTATGTGCGACTTTTTCAAGAAAACAAACTTTGATCCATGTGGGCTTGCGGAATTCTTCCGAGTCCCAGAGGAGAACGTTGAGAGGGGCGCGATAATTAGGATACCTGATGAGGTAGATTTCGAGGAAGCTGCCCTGGCGGAACCGACGGCTTGTTGCCTCAGAGCAATCAAAAAAGTGGGGGTCGACGAGGGAGATACTGCCTTGGTTGTCGGACTCGGTCCAACAGGTCTGACTCATGTCCAACTCCTCAAGCATTACGGCGCGGGAAAGATCATCGGGACGGACGTGTCCCGTGCGAGGTTGGAGATGGCAAGAACGCTTGGAGCGTCTATAACACTGGATCCCGTCGCCGACGATGTGGACACAGTGATCAATGATGAGACGAACATTGGAGTCGACATCGCTGTCGTGGCTGCGGGGAACCCACGAGCATTCGCCCAAGCGATGAGGAGTGTCCGAAAGGGTGGAAGGATTTGCCTTTTTGGTGCTCCGCCAATCGGCAGCAAACACGAACTCGAC
>VBBA01000418.1:0-3077 GCA_005888675.1 Candidatus Bathyarchaeota archaeon
TAAAAATAGGGGTGGGTAGTACCTCAAAGTTCAGGATGTGAAAGAGACTTTTCCGAATACTTTCCCACCCACCATGTATCCGCTCCTCCGCTCGGCTTTGGAACTATTCCCCAGCTTGTGGAACGACACTTACAATCGGTTACATGGAAGAAGACTTTTTCTTGGGACGCAACCTCACTAGCTAGTTGTAGGGAGGATTGAGCTCCTCGACAAGTTTACGAACCAAAGCGACACCTGTTACCGCCCTCCAAGTCGGCCTCGACAATTGGTTCGCAAGGAACAGTGAAAAGCTCAAGACCGTCATGAGAGTAGTCTTCGGACTGGTCTGGCTTGTTGATGCCGCGTTCAAGTTCCAGCCAGAATTTGCCCAATCTTTTTCTGACTTGATATCTTCGACAGCCGCCAATCAACCCTCTTGGCTAGCTGGATGGTTCTCATTCTGGGCCGCTACAACCTCCACAAACCCGCCCCTCTTCGCCTATTCCATCGCACTCCTAGAACTGTTCCTGGCCTTCTGTCTAATCGCTGGCTTCCTAAGAAAACTCGCCTACACCCTAGGCTTCTTCTACAGTCTCATCCTCTGGTCCGTCCCCGAAGGCTTCGGCGGACCCTACGGCCCAAGCTCGACCGACATAGGAACCGGAATAATCTACGCCATCGCCTTCATGCTACTACTACTCATCAACGCGACATCGGGCCCGAGCAAATACTCGCTCGATCGATTGATAGAACAGAAATGGCCCGGCTGGAAGAGGATCTCAGAGATCCGAAGCGGCCCATAGCCATCTCACGATTCGCTATTTTTCAGCCCCCGACATCACCGTTCATTTATTCGAACATGATACTGTGCACTCTTCAACAAAAGTTGGCCCAGTCCACATGAGAGAGACTGAAATGTTAAAACCGATCGATATCTACCAACCGGTCGGGTATTCTGATTGATAACCATGAAGAAAGAAGCTTTCTTCCTACTATTAGTCTCCGTCGGGATGATGATACTCCTACCTCCTGTCCGCGGAGACGCCCCCAAACCGGTCTTTAGCACGAGCGACATGTGGAAGTACAATATCACTTCAGCCGGGTCCTCAAGCAGTTCCGCCGGAGGATCCTTCACCGGTACTATAACGCAGACAACAGGATCAGGAACGTTCATAATAACAAGCGGACCGGCCACCGGCAGCGCTTCTTTCACATTAACAGGCGCGTCCTATTGGCGAGTTTCAGATCTCGCTGATGTCAAAGACTCTATTAGCGTAATTATCTCCACGGGCTTCGTCTCGGTGACCATCTCCGACAGCGTACTGATCAGTCCTCCGATTCAATACTACAACTTCCCATTGAGTGTAGGAAAAACATGGACCAGCACATCCTATGTCACGGAGAGCACCACAGCTCCAGGCATCGGAGGAGGAAGTATGACTACGACAAATAGTTCCACCACGTTCTCGAGTTTCTTCGCCGAACGAATGGACAGAGTTACAGTCCCTGCAGGAGCATTCCAAGCCTATGTAATCAAACAGAACACTATGCAAACATTCTCCTCCGGAAATAGCAACACTATCTCTCTGGAATCATACTATTCTCCAATGGCAGGAAACATCGTGAAAGGCAACCTACCAATCGGTGGATCACCATTCACGGTAGAACTAGTCGATTATACCGCACACCCATACCATTCATCAGTATCCGTATCGAACGCCGGCCAGTCCTACAATATTGGATTGAGCACGAACGTTGAAGCAACAGCGATCTCTTCCAACTCCACAGCGATCACTTTCAACGTCAACGACGTAGGAACAGGGAAGGCTCTAGTTAGAATCCCGGCCGGATTAAACAATACAGCCGTTACTGTCTATGAAGACTCCGGAATAATTTCGTCAACGAGCACAAAGAATGGGACCGAATATGACGTACGATTCAACTTCGCCCTATCACAACATCGAATATCCATCGTGTACACGAAACCACCGTCTGGACTAGCCTTTGTCATTGGACTCTTAACGAATCCCTACTCTATCCTAGGCTTCATCATCGTCGCCGCATCGGTCGCAGCCGTCGCAGCAGTCCTAGAGCATAGACGTCGACGCCCAACAGCTCCATCACCCCAACCAAGCGAAACTGGTCCGGGGGCTGATGGCTCGCCTTCACCACCAGTACCATCACCGCCTACAGAGTCACCGGCCCCACCTCAATCAACCAACAACTGAAAGGACAACTTACTGTCGGAATCTCGCCACAGCGCGAACCTTGGCCTTCGCCGCCTCTTCAGCCCTGTTTCTCGGTATCGCATTAGTCTCTAGCGAATGTAGAAGACGTGTCGATATCTCGGTTATTTCATCCACCGCAACGGAGAACTGTTGCTCGTTAATTTTCGACGGTTTGCTAAAACCACTGATCTTTCTCACAAACTGAAGAGAGGCATCACGGACCTCCTCGTGAGTGACAGGCGGATCAAAATTGAACAATGTCTTAATGTTTCTACACATTCACTTCAGCCTCACTTGAGTATCCAAGCGGATAGTTTTGAATTATTCGTCAGACACAATAGTAGGTCAATTCTCTGGACAAATCTATTATCCCGTTCGGAAAACTACGATTATTCAGCATAAGAAATGACGTCTCCTCCTTCACCCTCGAAACCCAGGTCAAAGAAGATCCTTCCATTAGCAATCATAGCAGTGATCATCATAGCTGTACTCCTCGTGCCCGTGGCGCTTGCCGGAGGCTTCACAGTGCCCCTTTCCAAGCTAACCTTCAACGAGACAACCGGCTCGTTAGTCTACAGCAACGTCCAAGTCAACGTAAGCGCGGTCACAGTCTATGAATACTACCTGAGCATCCGATCAAGAGGCACTCTTCAAACAACGGACACGGATATCTCCAGCTCAAGAGGAACAGGTAACATCACAATCTCACTCCTCCTAACCAATCCCTCCAACCAAACAATCGACCTAGGACACACCAATATCAACGGAGGATTAGGAACAAGAAGCCATACCGTCTATCTCTCGATCGACCAAGGAGTCAAAGCACCGGGCACTTACAAGCTAGACATCACAATCACCGCAAACCTCATC
>VBBA01000418.1:3179-3605 GCA_005888675.1 Candidatus Bathyarchaeota archaeon
GTAATTCATAACGGCTGCATAGAAGTCTATGAGGTCGACCCTACCATCACCATTCAGATCAGCCGAAGCATTCCAGTTAACCGAACCTGGCGCCGAGCCCCAAGCATAGAGAATCAGCACCAAGTCGAACAAGTCAACCCTGCAGTCACTATTCACATCACCCAATAACACGCTCGAGTTGCTGAACCAACCTCCCTGAACGTTCGACTGGAAGCTCTCACCCTTCACAGAATTAGAAAACAAGGCGCAGGCACAGCTCCAGCCAGACGGACTCACCTGATCGAACAAGACAATCTGAGTCCCCTTAGTCTCCACTCGTACCTCATACGTAATCGTAAACAGGAAACCAGTAGTAACAGATTGATTCGACAGCGAAGCTGAACTTGAGACCGTGTACTCCACACCTGTTGTGTTGGTTACCGAGCC
>VBBA01000419.1 GCA_005888675.1 Candidatus Bathyarchaeota archaeon
CCATTATGGAAATGTTAGGTACAGCAACAGTTAGCGGGGGTTCTACAATAGAATAGTCCGCTTGTTGTGTTGTCAACAAGAGGTTTTTGGTTTATATAGACGACCTGCCCGGGATCGACCCGATTAGTTTTTGGCCTTCAAAGTCTAGCATTTCCGACTAAAAAAGATCAGATATTTTCATTGTCTTTGACAGTGACAGGTAGTTCGATCGCTGATTTTGTTGGGTTGGCGGAGTGCTTTGCCCTTGAAACTGGTGTCTAACGCTTTTACCATTTCGACGGTACTATTGGCGGTCTTACAGGTGAAAATTCGAACATGGGACTAAACGACCTAACACTAGAGAAACTGATCGGCGAGATCAATGGCTACAAGCAGAAGATGCAGACACTATACGAGGACTATGGACACGCCGCCCAGGAACTCCAGGACAGAATCAATGTCTTGGGGTACAGCCTGAACGAGCACCTCAAAGACGTCAAGGACTCGATGACAAGCACTCCTCCCCGGCTTCTAACCCTTGAAACGAAGTATGTAAGCGGCGAAGTCAACGAGCAGGAGTACAGAGTTCAGAAGAACGAGTTCAAAATATTACTACAGCGGAACCTAAACACAATCGAAGACATCAAGAACATGATTACAACGCTATCTCTGATCGATGCCAGACCCCTCGGACCGGCCGAGATCAGGGCAGCGCCACAATTCCCAGTATCTACTCCAGCAACGCCTTCTCCACCGTCCACTCTAACATCCCGGGCCTACGGTCCAACCCTAGTGGACCGTAGCAAACCCAACTTTTTCGCCGAAAAACCATCGATATCTCCAATCCAGGTAACGACCCAAGTCCAACCACTGACGTCGCCAGTCCAAACGTCAACACCACTTCCCGACCTAACCCCGAACTGGCAACCAGCGCCCTCCTCATCGATACATGAGCAGTCAGAAGGCGTTCAAGTGAACACGACAACCGAAACTGTCGAAGCACACCCAACTCCTCTACAACCTTCAACGCCCGAAGTTGCCGCATCGGTCGTAGACACGCCCGAACAAACAATTGAGTCAACAGCCACCAATGTGGAGACCACCCTCAATCCATCGACAGACGACACGCTTTCATCGATAGTACCGCAGCCGGAAGTCGGAACGGAAACTGAGCCACCATCAGCTATTGCAAATGTCAATCTAACAACAGCCTCGCTCGGAGAGGCCGAAAATACCACAGGGGCTCCAATCGAAGCGGCCGCAGCGGATATTGACGCTTTGACTGTCAAGGTTGTTGACGACATTCCGATCGTTGAAGCATCCTCAGCCTTAGTATCCAGCGAGACACAGCTCCAACCCTCCCTGCTCGGCGGAGCGGGACCAGGCGATACCAGTGCAGGTGCTCAGCCCGCGCCAGATTTGGCGCAGCTAAGCCCATCTCAACCAACACCATTCTACAAAGTGGTGTGTCCAAAGTGCGGTGCAGACGTACCGCAGCCAACCAAGGTATGGGAGCTAAAGGGCGGCAAGTCAAAGAAGAACGTCCTAATCGGACTGTTCCAGTGCCAAGACTGCAGGGTCAAGTTCAGGGAAGCTCTGTCGAGAGAGATAATCTAAGCTCGCTCGTCAGTCCAGTCTTCCCTATTCTCCCGTTTTTTCATTTCCCGTTTCTCTTCCCTCTTTTCTCGTTTCAAATTTCTCGATGTCACACCCTTCCCCCAAAAGGCTTAAGTTTAGTCCAGCTGGGAACCAGTTCTTTGGGTTAACCAAGACAAGCTTCGAAGGAATTGTACAAAGAAAATGGGAGAATCCGAGACAAGAGAGCGTCGCCCGATGGGTGAGCAGCAGAGAGGTACCGACAGGCCAATGAGGCCTCGGGGGAATATTCCACCAGACACTATTCTGATCGGCAAGAAGCCTTTGATGGCCTATGCGACTGCCGTAATGATGCACTTCAACATGGGGAGGAAAGAACTGACCGTGAAGGCGAGAGGCCGCGCCATCAGTCATGCCGTCGATGTCGTCGAGGTTGTACGTAGAAGATTCTTCGAAGGAAAACTATCGGTCAAAGAGGTCAAGATTGGAACGGAGGTGGTCGGAGGGATGGAAGGGGAAGAATCAAGAAACGTCTCGACGATCGAAATTCGTATCCAAAAAACGGACTGAGGATACCGGGACTATTTCATCATCCTAAGCGTGCTCATTCCCCAGAGCTCTTCGAGCGAGTAGAGTTTAACCTCGCTAATAATCACGGGGGTCTTCATTGAAACCATGTTCTGGGGTGTGAACTCGTAGAACAACGGCATGTCTGGACTGTTCGTGTACAAGACCCTGTTGACGTGGAATAGTTTGTTTAGATCGCTTAGAGAGTTGTAGACGATTGCCCGTATCCTCATTATCTGTTCCTTGTCTATGTAGTCGAGACGAACCTGATCCGTGTAGCCAGAGTCTAGGACTCTAGGCTCGTTCGCGGGGTCCCATCCTATTTTCATTGTCTAACTCATCATACATCCTGAGTTGAGAAGGGGGGCTGTTTGCCGTCATGTAGAATAGGTACGTCTTCCTATAATCCGTTATGGTACTTGTGGACCGCACTCGCGTGGAACGTCAATACTAGCATCCATCCAATTAGACTCATCGGGACAGTGCTCTGCACAGGGTGCGAAAGCAAGAATGACCGTAAGTAGGATC
>VBBA01000013.1 GCA_005888675.1 Candidatus Bathyarchaeota archaeon
TCAATCTCCCACGCGCTGCCTATGAAGCGGCGGGGCGAGATGAGAGACTCTTTCAGAACATTATGCAGGAAACAAGGCATGCGGTCAACGGTCTGGACCTACGACGTCAACTAATCCAAGAAAGACTTGGCGAGGGACTGCTCCCATTGCTCTCCTGGCGTCCAAACGGTGGGGCCTACTTCGATCCCAAGGGAGCGAGTGGAGAGATCGGCCTCCTCGGACTGGACGAAGCCATAGCCCATCATACTAACTCGCCCTTAGACGAGAAAGACAACCTAGGCCTGGTAAAGAAAATCATCGAATCGGCCAGAAAAGCTGTCCAAGAAAGCGAGACGCATGGTCTCGAGGTAAGAATCGGACTTCATGGTTCACCGGAAGCATCTGCTCGACTAGCGCGCGTTGACGCTGAAAAGTACGGATTCTCCACTATAGCGTATCAAGGCTCTAAGAGGCTCCCCTATTATACTGACATGCCGGCCCTGCCAGCGACAAGAAAAATCCCACTCGACAAGCGAATATCCATAGAAGGAGAGATCCAAAGACTCCTCGACGGAGACGGACTGCTTCCCCTATGGATCGGTGAGAAGACTGATCCTCAAGGACTGGCAGAGCTCTCACGGAAAATCGCGGAGAGAGGCTCAAGCTTCTTCACGTATGCCAAGATGATCTCATACTGTCCACGTTGCCACAACACGACGACCGGGATAGGAGCTAGGTGTCAAAATTGTGGATCCGATCACCTCGTGACACTTGGACGCTGTTCAGGAAGGACCCTACCACTTGAGATGTGGCCGGAGGCTAAGAGGCGAGATCTTGACCATCTCGTCCAGTATGACGCATCATAGGACCGACTGGTCTCAGAAACCATTGAGACTGTCTCCTTCGCCCGGAGCTTTAGGGTTAAAGAACGCTTATGCCCACGACCCACCTCAAACAACTTCCTGGCAACCGCAAACAGAAGGTCAACGCCCAGAAATCAAGAGGAGTATTCTAGTCCTATGGGAGAAGATGGTCGGGGAGACGTGTACGCCGAGCTCGAACGAGCCTGTGACGAGCTAGATCGCACTCTCGAGCAGTTGAAGAAGGCAGGTTACACCTTCCGCGAGTTTGCCAAGGTTCTCGAAACCGACCCCACTGGGGTATTGATGACGCATTATCCAAGCGGGTACATGATCTATCCGGATGAGATCAACAAAACGCCATGGGAGTACACGGCGTTGAGACCGATTGTAGACCTCGACTATATCATCGAGCTCCTGAAGCGTGCCAGACAGCTGAAGAGAGCGAAGATGGAAATGGAAAGACGATTAGGCAAGAGAATAATCCCACTAGCCCAGTGACCGCTGCTGCTCACATCGTCCGTGCGGGCGCAGTGAATCCGTAAGCGTTTGTGAAAATCCAGTCCAAGAAGTCGAGAACCTGAGGCGTGATGATACACCAGAGGTGGACGCCTCCAGGGAGGCAGTCAATTCTACCAGAGTCGAGTCTTGCCTGAAATCCTTCGTAGCCCAGGGCAATAGGTTCGAGACTTGACGACCCTAGCAGTTCTAGATGGCGTCTGACTTCAGCCTCGGTTGAGTGGAGGAACTTTTTCCTGCCGGGCTCCATCAATAAACTGATGTTTTCATGACCAAGGGATTCTCGCGGATTCTTAGCACCCGCAGGAAAGTTCACCTGAACCATGAGACCCCACCTGGCGCCTACACGAGCCGCGATCTCGTTAATCACGGCGAAGGCCTTCAGACTGGACGCGGAGAGTTGCGGAGCGTATTCAGCTCGGTGTTCTTCGAGTTCCTGCCAGAGGTCGGTAACGATCCAGCTCATCGCGATTCATTCTTCCACTCTTCCAGCAATCTGGCGAGACGAGTTACAAGTTCGCGGTTTGTGACGACATGATCAAACCCTGCCTGTTCGGCCCGATGCTTTAGGTCGGCCTTCACGTGGGGATAGAAGCCGAAGAGGATAGGAGGACCAGGGAGAGTCTTGAGCTCCCGAGCAACTTGGTACGGGTCATATTCTGAAGAGTCCATATCTAGAATGACCAACCGCTGTTCTGATGATTTAGGAAGATTCAATGGTGGCGCTAGAACCTCCACATCGATGCTCTGCGAATGGGCGATTTGTAGGACCCGGGATTGTACGAACAGATCGGACACTGCCACGATAATTTTCCGCGGCATCGGGTCCCCGCTCACTTCAACTTGAGCTTTCAAGAGAGTTATTAGCCTCGTCCCTTCCGTTTGGCCGAGAGCTGTAAAACGATAATGTCGCCCAAGCCTGTTTTCGCCGGGAAAGACATTGTCTCAGTCCGAGACCTCTCTCGTGAAGGGATCGATCACATCCTAGACGTTGCGGAGACTATGGAGCCCCTAGCAAAGTCCGGCTCGGACATGTTGCGTGGAAAAATCATGGCCACATTATTTTTCGAGGCAAGCACACGGACAAGGTTGAGCTTCGAATCCGCAATGTCCAGACTCGGCGGGACATCCCTAGGATTCAGCGAAACCAAGGGAACCTCGGTTGAGAAAGGCGAGAATCTAGCAGATACGGTACGTGTCGTTGAGAACTACGCTGATGTTCTCATTGTCAGGCATCCGCTTGAGGGCGCGGCACGTATGGCCGCCGAGTTCTCCAAGATTCCTGTGATCAATGCGGGGTCTGGCGCGGAGGAACATCCCACCCAAGCATTACTCGACCTCTACACCATCCGAAAAGCCAGGGGATCGATAGACGGAACAAGTGTCGGCTTGATCGGCGACCTGAGATATGGTAGGACGGTTCACTCTTTGGCCTATGCCCTTTCACAATACAAGGTCAACCTCTTCCTAATATCGCCCGAGATTCTTCGAATGCGACGAGAAGTCCTAGAGGAGGTCTCTAACAGGGTCCATGTGAAAGAGTCAACCTCGCTCCGCGAGTTGCTGCCCGAACTGGATGTAATCTACATGACCCGAATTCAGAAAGAGCGCTTCGCCGATCTAGCCGAGTATGAGAAAGTGAAAGGATCATACCGGCTGACAGCACAAGAATTGTCCAAGGCGAGGAAGGATTCGATAGTAATGCATCCGCTACCCCGCGTCGACGAAGTGGCGCCCGACGTTGATAACACAAAGCACGCAAAGTATTTCGAACAAGTTTGGTACGGACTCGTCCTCCGTATGGGGGTACTAGCCCTCGTGTTGGGCGCAGCCTAACAGTCCAGTTAGGATTCCGCAGTTCGAACTGACATTCTACCTTCACTCGGTAATAACAGAAAGAGTATTGCGCCACAATTTATCGCGAAACGGACCAATATCGACATGATTTGGCTTCACTACCTGTGAAACAGCCTCGAACAGCGACCCCTTCATTTCCACTGGAACATCTGGAGTTCACGAGAATGATCCTGCGTTCCATTCGATCCGCAACGCAAGGGCTTTTTAGCTTGTGAAGGGTGAAGTGTGAATCTGTTCTATAGACAACTTCACAGATGGGTCGAAAGAGTCTGAAGCCTCGCAGGTTGAAACTGGAATTCTATGACAACGATGGCGTAAGGCATTCTGTAACGGTTGACGGACCGGTTTCGAGGGAAAAGATCGGGAAGCTACTCGACCTAGTCGAGATCATGTCTGGTGGACCAAAGATGGCATCGGTCGCTTTGGGATCCTCACCTCACAAGTATGATAGGCTTGCAAGCCTAATAGTAACCCAATTGAAACATCAAGAGTTCACGGCAGCCCAGGCCAAGAAGGCGTTCGAAGAGGCCTACGGAGACAGGATAACCCTCAGCACAGTTGCGACATATCTATCGCGCTTGGCAGAACGGGGAATAGTCGAACGAGGTGCCGAGCACCCTCATCTACATTATAGGGTTAAACAGGAGGAGGTTGAGCGACAACACCTTCTCCCTCTCCCTCGACCTTCGCTTCCTCCTTCGGAACAGTAGTGTTCGCAGTCGTACTGAAGCTCTGTCTAACTCTATCAACTAAGGCGTACCTGAATGGGATCCGGTTCTGATCCCTCCTAACATAGCCTTCCTCATACATTCGCTTCATCAAACGAGCAGTATGTTCCCTAGACCTACCAACCAAGCGGCCTATCTCTGGTGCCGCCAATGCTCCCTTCTCCGATAACAATGACAGCACTTGCATCTCCGTTGGCGTAGTTATCGAGGACAAAGGGCCAGCCTCTCCACTCGGAGAGATGATCTGCCTCGACGCAATCTGAGAGTGAGCCTCGTACACTCCAGTTGCAGGAGAAACGCCCAGCGGTCTTGCTCGTGATGCGTTTACCTGTTGGGGCACCAGTTCCGCGACCCTTTTGATCCAATTTAGCGATTCCTCCAACAATCCCTCGGCACGCTGTATCCTTTCCAACAGGAAAAGGTCGGACACCTGGGACCTTTCAGATGATAGCTTGAGCTTCTCCAGTTCAATTCCAAGACCCCTGAGCCCATGCTCTACTTGACCTACTCTACTGGAGAAAGAGTCAAAGAACAACTTAGCAATGTCAGCGGTGGACTCAGAACTGCTCTGATGGGATTTGGAAGTCCTAGAGCCAAACACTTGTGATGTCACGTCTACCGGTGGTGACGTCACGGTCACCTAAGGAGAGCATATAACTTTTACCAAGGTCTAGACCTAGATGTCACGCCCGTATCATCACGAGTGATAGCTACGTGACTCCAGTGTTGCATAGTGACGTCATAGCGGTACTGAGAACTATGCTCCCCACCGTGAACCTGTGATTCCAATCCGGTGATCAGCTCAGAAATTGTGAGCCGTGATATTCGTGACATCTCGTGATGCACTAAACCCAGTGGTGACGTCACACATCACGGTCCCACCCCATTAGAGCACGATACGCCTGCTCAAGGTCCTCCAGCATCTGCTCCACAGTCTTGTCAAACAGAGCTTTGTCAGAGCCAGTTGCCTTTCGAAGCTCTTCCATTTGAGAGCGTAGACGGTCCGAAGCCTCGACGAAGGGAGCCAACCCTGGAGACTCTAGGAGACCACAATAGCCCAGCAGGAGCATGGTGTGGATAGATTCGGATACGTTCGTTCTCCCCTGTTTCAGCGTTCGATTGAACGATCCACGCGTGATTCCGCCCCGATCCCTCCTCAACAACCCCATTTCATACCGATTCAAGCGTTTCTCGGCCATTTCGCTGCCCATCTGATCTAGAAGAAACGTCTCAAACTGTGCTTTAGTGAGGCTGCTCCTCTCAAGCATAGTGCGAAGAACGGGGTCGGACAATAAATCTCGAATGCTCGCTCGCGCCGACTCTTTCCACGGTGTTACCATACGATCAGCCCTAGTGGATACAGTTCCGTATCCGCCGCAGATTAAGGTAGATCGCTACCCTAACCCCCGAGCTGGCAAAGGTTTCGCTCTGAGAAGCTCTGAGGTTACAGCACGCTTATTCTGATTCGCAACGTTCGCAAACGGGAGGAAAGAAACTAGGCGATAGCCTACATGGCGGGCCAACTTGCTAGCAGACCTCTAGTGGTGGATATGGTATGTGATGTCTGTCGCATAGAAGGGTTCCAAGTAGAACGCGAGTTAGACGAAGAAGACGCTAAAGGACCTGGACCGGGTCATGTAAGCGTAATCGCAACCCGGACAGAAGGTGACGATAAGAAGCAGGTTGCTTTCGAGTGCTCTGAAAGCGATCAACAAATAGACACTCGCGAGATCGAAGCTTTTCGGTCCCGGCTCCGAGCCTTAAGAATCACAAATGGCGTCTACGTTTCTCCGAAGGGATTTACCGGCAGCGCCGAATTCGTAGCCCGAAAACTTGGCATCGAACTTTGGGACCTCTCCAAACTGAAAGAGAGGTTTGAGAAGATCAGCGTCAAGGAAAAAAGCCGGATCCCAAGTACCCTTCCGGTCAGCAGGGCACTACCGGAACGGATTCTATCAAGCCATCTAGAAAACGGCAGGGTTCTGAAGCCAATGGGTTGGCCGAGGCTTGAATATCGACCGTATTACTTCGCTGAGTTTTCAATACAAGGAAAGAAAAAGGCACTTTCTGGTGGAGTCCTCGTATTCGATGGCGTCGACGGCAGAGTCTGCGATGCCTCGATGTACCATGGGGAGCTGCAGGGGATACCGTCTACGGGATTTTTCGTTGAATGTCTAGAAATAGAGCCATCGACCGGATCATTACCCGAGTTACCTCAGGAGATGGAGATGAAAAACACGGTCGCAGTAGCATCAGCAGGAGTAAGCGAGGACATCATCAAGCAAAAGGTCCCCCAAGTTCTCAGAGAGGACGCTAAAGTCGACCCTGAAAGCGTCAACGTATCAGGAATCAGCATGCTACATGTTCCCATAGTTACAGTAGAACTCGGAGGAGGACAGATCGCGTACAAGAAGATCGTCCAGGCTACTACAGGCAAGGTGATCTGGGACGAGGCCGGAAAATGCAGCTTCTGTGATCATCCGAGCATCGCAGTCTGTGAGAATTGTTTGAGGACTACTTGTAATGATCACAAACGAGTCTGCGCTACGTGTAAGCGACGCGTATGTGAAGAGTGCAGTAGAGTGAAGGGCGTTCTTAACAAGACAGTGCTTTGCAGCTCATGCGACAAGTGAACCCACACCCCAGCCTTCCACTGGAAACCATAAGAATTCCTTCACAGCCGTCGAAATCTACTACAATCCACAGTACACTTTCAATAGTCGAAGTGTACAATCCATCCTAAATCAATCGAGCTCGTGATTACCATCTGGAGTATTCTAACCGAACAGGAATATAATCGAATATTTCTAAGAAGTATTCTGGAGCGGAAATGGAGGGGTGGGGGCCCCGTTGACAACCACGATTTAGTTCTTCCACACGAATCATTTGTACGAGAACTCTTATTCCACTGGAAAGCTGGTCGGCTGAATCCCTTCCATTAGGAGATTATGAATATCCACTTGTCACAACTAGACGTGATATTCGACCGTATTCTTTCTGGAGGAGACGTATTCAGGGATCGGAACCTATTACGTCATGATTACATGCCGCAAAATCTTCCACATAGAGAATCTCAGATCGAGAGGCTCGGATCAGTCCTCGCGCCCGCGTTAACCAAGGATAGGGTGTCCAACTTCTTCGCCTACGGCAAAACGGGAACCGGCAAAACGATTGTCGCGAAATTCGTCTTGGAAAGACTGGTACGTAAAGCGGGTCAATACAACCGGGCCCTCCAGACAGCCCACGTCAACTGTCGTCTCGCAGGCACCAATTATCGAGTCGTAGCCGACCTCTGCCGAAGACTGGGAGTCCAGGTCCCTTTCACAGGACTAGCCGTAGGCGAATTGTTGGACCGGTTGAAAGAAGCGTTGAAGAAGCAAAAGACTGCCTTCCTCGTCGTACTTGACGAGATAGACGCACTAGTCAAAAGGAGTGAAGATGACAGTCTCCTTTACGAGTTGACTAGGATAAACGAGGCGTTAAGCGAGGGATGGATCGGACTAATCGGCATCTCAAACGACCTTCACTTCAAGGACTTCCTAGACCCCCGAGTGTTAAGTTCGCTGGGCGAGGAAGAACTAGTCTTCAAACCCTACTCTTCCGACGAACTGTACGACATTCTTCAAGAACGATCCACTCAAGCCTTCCAGCACGGGGTCTTGGATGAGGGTGCCCTACGATTATGCGCTGCTCTGGCCGCAAGAGAGCACGGCGACGCCAGACGCGCCTTGGACCTTCTTCGGGTCGCTGGTGAGATCGGGGAACGGGACCGGTCACCTCGGATACTTGAGAAGCATGTTGGAGAGGCTCAGCAAAAGGTCGAGCATGATCGTGTCACTGAAGTCCTCTCATCATTACCTCTACATTCCCGGGTGCTCCTACTGTCCGTGTTGCATCTGGAATCAGCTAGGAAGGAGAGCTCGGTTACGGGCGATGTTTACGAAGTATACCGGGAGCTCTGCTCCGTTGTTAGGATGGAGCCGTTAACGCAGCGCCGTGTGAGCGGTTTGCTGAACGAGCTTGACATTATGGGCATACTCAATGCAAGGGTTGTAAGCTTCGGAAGATATGGCAGGACGAAGAAGATACGACTAGGGGTCGAACCTAGAACCATAACCGCAACCTTCAGTGTTGATGAGATTGTCGGGGGACTCTTAGAGCACGCGCCGAAATACCTCCATAGACAACGCCAGCTCAATTGAGACAATTGGCATAGACGACGGTCCGTTCAGCCTAAACAGTGAGAGGGATAGGAATGGACCGAAAGATTTTGCACCTCTTGTCGCCGTGTACCTAAGAGGATCTCATCTAATCGGCGTCGAGACGGGCCGGATAACTGTTGACGGGTTAGATGGTACGGCCGAAGCGTTACGTCTACTAAATCGCCTCCCTGCAAGACCAGTGCTTCTTTCTGGGGTCACGTTCGGCGGGTTCAACTTGATCGACCCTCGAATCGTCCAGAAACACTACAAAGTACCGGTTATTGTCGTGATCAAATCGCGGCCAAACAACACGGCCGTCAAGCGGGCCCTTGTCAGTCATTTCCCTGACTGGGCGACGCGATGGAAGATTATCCGTTCATTGGGCCCGCTCCGAGGTATCCGGACCGTACGGAGCGAGCCGCCGATCTTCTACGAGTTCTTCGGTTGTTCATCGGTCGAGGCTAGGAGGCTCCTTTCAGTATGCTCTATGGTGTCGAGGATTCCAGAATCTCTACGGGTTGCCGGGATCGTTGCGCGCGGACTATTCTCAGACTTGGCCGAGAATAACCGGTAGAGGGCCCTTCTAGTTACAGATGGCTTTAGTCGTCGAGCCGATCGTCCAATGGAGTGTCGTCCGAACTCTCAATGGACGAGGCTAAAGCGACTGTTGTGAAGAAGAGCAAAGCTGTCAGGGAACACGAGCTGAACGAGTACTTCCGCCGAAGATGCTGCAATTACGAGCAGTTCCTCTGTGACCGTGTCTGGGAATGCGCCGAGTGCGCCAGACAATCGATCAAGATAGAACCGATTATGGAATTGAGACCGTCTGTGGCCGAGAGCCCGAAAGAGGAGGTGAAGAGAACAAGATGGAAGTCATGAGAGAGGAAGAGGTCGTACGATTAGAAGAAGCAATAGTGAGAAAGCTAGAGGATAGGCTTCATGCACAACTACACCAATCCGCAGTCGATGCTGCAAAGACAGTAATGCACCAGGTTAGGTTGGATTTGATGCGTCACATAAGTCGTCATGAGAAGCTGTTAACAGATCTTCAGAGGGCAACGGCGGCGCTAGACCAGATACCCGAACACGTCAGATGAGCAGGGAATCTAGCCCTGTATAGATACGGTCGAACCCCGTTATCCCTAGTATGGAACGGGTTCGGGTGTCCGACGAAAGAGACTGTTCCGAGAAATAGATAGAGTAGTTACGACCGAATCTTGCTCAAATACCGAGCATTTCTCGATGCACAGAAGGCCTAATTCTATATGCGCATCCTTGCCTTAACGGGGGCTAGTCTTGACACTGCACGTTCTCCTAACGGCCGATGATCACTTGGACCCTTCCATGGTCCAATTCGGCCCGAAAAGGTTCGAACGTAAAAGGGACTTCCAGAGATGTTTCGAGGTACTTGTTAACTTCGCAGTTGAGAATCGTCCAGATCTCTTGCTCGTTGGCGGGGACTTCTATGATACCATCCTCCCGGGTAACCCAGCCAGGGCGTTCGTAACTGAGCAGTTCAAACGATTACACGAACGTGGGATCAAAGTCGTCCTTGTAAGTGGTCATCATGACACTCCCAAGAGCGTGGAACAGGGTGTCTCTCCACTAGCGGTGCACTCTCGATCAGGTCATGCATATTTTCTGCAGGGCCCGGAACTCATGAACAAGAAGTTCGTTATAGACGGCACCACGGTCAATATTGCCGGGCTCAGTCTCGACCCTAGTCTGTCACCTGAGCAAGATCCAATGTCCGGTCAAAAGATAGAGCATGAGGGAGACGTGAACATATTCCTGACCCATTATCCGATCGAGGGCTTTCATGGCTATTTCGGTCAGGAAACTCACATCTCAGAATCCTCAATCCCGAATGGCTTCCAACTCTTCGCGGCAGGTCATCTGCACAAGTATCAGAAGAGAACAGTCCATGGAGTGCCAGTAATCTATCCTGGAAGTACGGAGAGATGCTCCTTTCAGGAAGAAGGAGAACAGAAAGGATTCGTCTGGCTAGAATTATCCCGTGAAGGAATTATCGGAGAAGAGTTCCATCGTACCCCAGCACGTCCGATGGAAACTGTAGACTTTCAGACGATCCGAGAAGGAAACCTAACTCGTCAGATCCAGGACGCGATCAACAGGATTACTGATTCCGAGAAGATCCTCCGCGTCAGAATCAGCGGCAACATATCCCTAGATCAATTATCCACCTACAAACGTTCTGCTCTGCTAGACTACACTAGCGACCGCTTCTTCTACACAGAGTTCGACGAGGAACGACTCAACCTACTAACACAAACCCCACTCGAAGCACTGTCCAACACAACACCTCTCCAAGAACTAGACCGGACATTCCAGAACCTGCTATCCAATGCCAAGGATGACCAGAAATCGATAGTCAATGAGGCGTGGAAGCGCACGGCGGCAAAATTGCAAGACCAAGGCGTGGCATAGCGAATCATGAAGCTCCTAAGCCTCTACGCCAACAATTTCAAGAAACTCAAGCTCAAACAACCACTCCTCTTCACCGAAGGCATCATACTGATCACGGGTCTAAACGAAAGCGGAAAATCCACGATTCTAGACGCTATCCTCTACGCTCTCTTCGGCCGAATGATCCGGCCCAGCCAGAAACCAGGGAACGATGAAATAATCAGCTACGGCGCAAGCGACTGCACTGTCAAACTAGAGTTCGCGATCGGCCCAAACAAATACCGAGTCACGAGGGAGGTTCACAAGACCCGGCCTGGCAGAGCACTCTTACAAGAGCTAAGACCAGACAGCACAACTAGAAATCTCGCGACATCGTTCAGCGAGACAACCGACGAGGTCGAACGCTTACTCGGCGGGATAACCTACAACGAGATAGTCGCGAGTAGTGTAGTGGCGCAAAAAGATCTGGAGCGACTGATCAAGCAAAGACTCGACGACCGCCGAAAAGTGATCAACGTATTCCTCAACCTCGAGAGCTTCAACAAGGTCCAAGACGAGCTCGAATCAGATCATAACTCGATAGAAGGAACCACCAGAAACCCAGGCCGCTTGACGATGGAGCAACGTGAGCTGGAAAGACTCCAAGACCAGTTGAAACAGTACAAGGAGGGACAAGCCCAACTCACCAGCCTAGAAGAGAAAGTCAAAGGCTCCAAGGCAGAACTGACTCAATGCGAGACTCAATTCCACGAGAGAGACGCACTGTTCAAGATCCTCACAGAATACGACGAGATCTCACACCGCAAATCCTCACTTGAGATCGAGGTCGTTGACAAATCACGTCTTGTCGACAACCTGAACGGACAATTAGCACAGTTACAATCGAACAGGAAGGAACTAGAACATGCCCGGGAGAAGGCCCGAGAATACCGCGAACTGCCGAGCATTGGGGCTGAGTTGGAGAAAATGTCCGCTCTTATCGACAAGGCCAAGGGCGTTCGGCTGAGTCTTGAACAGGCCAAGGGGAACATCAGTAGCCAGGAGGCAAGCATCGCTGACAAACAAAGAGAGCTGGAAACAGCTCCTGTCTTTCCAGTCTCACCTCCGAAGACAAAGAACGACCTTCCCAGCCATTGGACCTATCTCATTCTTACTGCCGCATTCGGAGCAGGCTCCCTGCTCTCTTTCCTGTTGGGCCAAGTTTGGGTAACTGTTGGACTCGGCTCTCTTGCGGTAGTTTTTCTACTTCTACACGCGAGACAGATCGCCTCGATCTCCCAATCCCAACCAGCAACTCTGACGAAAGAAGAACAAGACAGACTAACGAACCTACAATTGGTCAGAGTAATGGAAGACGACATGGTGAAGCTGAAAAGAGAACTCCTAGAGGCACAGGAGGAACAGAGTAGAGTCTCAAATCAGGCGCTTACGCTCCTGGGTTCGATTCCAAAGTACTCCAATCTGTTATCCACGGAAGTTGTCGATCCTGAAACGGGCTTTGACCTCATCAACTCCGCCTACCAGAAAGATTTGCAAAATCTGAGCGCGATCGAAAACAAGATCGGAATGTTGGAAACCTTGCTGAAGAATGGAACCGGCCTCAAGGACCGGTTAGAAACCGCCCAGCAAGAGTTGACCAAAGCAAAAGACAAGCTCGGCCCGCTGCGCCTACCGCCCCTTCCTAATGGGGTAATGTTCTCAGAAGACCTCTTGGAAGAAACCGAAACCAGTAGAGACGATCTACGTGGAATGGTTTCTCGCGTCAAGGCCCAGATCGAGGAGGCCATTGCACGTCAACGAGAGATCAAGAAGTTCATAGAAGAGAACAAGGACGTCGAAGAGAAGACGATTATGCAGGAGAAGAACGTCGCCCTCCTTCGAAAAGAACTGGACGTTCTGAAGTACGCATTGAAAGGCATCGAACAGACCTCAGAGTCCCTGCGAAATCGTGTAAAGCCGCAAGTAGAGCGTTACATGGGACTTATTCTTCCAGTCATAACCTCGGGACGTTACAAGGCAGTTCAGTTGGATGATGATTATACCGTCCGAGTCTTCGACCCGGACGCTGGCGAGTTCAAGCCAAAAGAAGTATTTTCGGGAGGTACAGAGGATCAGATGCTTCTCGCGATGAGACTGGCGTTCGCGCTCGCGCTAATGCCACAGGCGAAAGGACGGAACCCAGAGTTCCTCTTCCTAGACGAGCCTCTGGGCAGCTCGGACAAGGTACGCCGTGACGGCATACTCGCCCTAATGCACAAGGAACTCTCACAGAATTTCAAACAGATCTTTCTCGTAAGCCATGTCGGCGACCTGGAGGCTGAGGCTAATTCGATAATCCAGATGGACAATGGAACAGTATTGGAAGTGATTGAGAAGAAACAGCCTGGTGCACCATTAGAAGTCGAGGTCGCGGCCTAGAGTAGTCACGAAGCCGTGTTAGTGCAGTTGTCCGGTTGGACGCTCGATGTCTTGGAGGACCTGTCTTTCGAGTTGCAAAGTGACATGTTCAATCCCGAACGTTTCACGCAGCTTTCTTGAAACTTCACGAATTATTGCTGCTCCCTCCTCTAGATTATCTGTGTCCACGATCAAGTGTCCAC
>VBBA01000014.1 GCA_005888675.1 Candidatus Bathyarchaeota archaeon
AGAAAGAACCAAAGTCAAACCACAGACTCTGGACTACCTGTAAAGCGCCTCTACACTTCACGCGACATGCCACGACAACTCCACAAGACATTGGGTGAACCGGGGAAGTATCCGTTCACCCGCGGAATCTATGATGAAATGTACCGCGCTAAACTCTGGACGATGCGTCAGTACACGGGCTTCGGATCCGCGCAGGAGACGAACAATCGTTTCAAGTATCTGATATCTCACGGCGAGACCGGACTCAGCACCGCGTTCGACCTCCCGACACAACTCGGTCTTGATTCTGACAATCCCCGATCAGCCGGAGAGGTAGGCCGTGTAGGCGTAGCAGTCAGCAGCTTGGCGGATATGCGACGCCTCTTCGACGGGATCAGTCTCGACAAGGTCAGTACGAGCATGACAATCAATGCCACGGCACCGATACTATTCTCACTATACGCCGCGGTCGGCGTTGAGCAAGGTGTCTCCCTTGAATCCTTGAGAGGGACCACGCAGAATGATATCTTGAAAGAATACATCGCACGCAACACGTACGTCTATCCTCCGGAACGATCACGCCGCACGCAATACGCCACACTGGCACCCAATCAGCATCAGCGGCTACCATCTTCGAGAATCCGGAGCAAATGCCGTCCAAGAACTAGGCTTCACTTTTGCAAACGCGATCGAGTATGTCGAGCACACTTTGAAGAGGGGACTGAAGGTCGACCAATTTGCTCCACAATTATCCTTCTTCTTTGCTTGTCGGAACGATTTCTTGGAGGAAGTTGCGAAATTCCGAGCTGCCAGAAGATTATGGTCCAGAATCATGAGGGACCGATTCAAGGCAAGAGATCCGGAATCGTCGAAACTCAGATTCCACGCTCAGACGAGCGGCGAAACCTTGACAGCGCAACAGCCCGACAATAACGTCGCCCGAGTAGCATTGCAAGCTTTGGCGGCGATCTTCGGAGGTGCACAATCGCTACATACTAATTCACGGGACGAGGCCCTCTCGCTACCAACCGAAGAATCAGTCAGGATTGCACTGAGGACCCAGCAGATAATCGCATACGAATCAGGAGTGACGAAGACTGTTGATCCACTAGGCGGAAGCTACTATGTCGAACACCTGACCAAGACGATCGAAGATGATGCGACTGATCTCCTTCAGCAAGTGGAAAAATTAGGTGGAGCAAAGCAAGCGATAGAATCAGGGTTTGTCCATCGAGAGATCCAGAATAGTGCATATGCCTTGCAGAAGAGTGTGGACGAGGGCCGTACAGTGATAGTCGGAGTCAACAAGTTCACAGAGGGCGCCGAGAAACCTCCCGAGATTCAAAGAATAGACCCGAAGCTTGAACAGGCTCAGATCGATCGATTGAGAAGGTTCAGAGAAGAAAGAGACAATATGAAAGTTAGGAGTATGCTGTCCCAACTTGAGAAATCAGCAAAGTCAGAGAAGAAGAATCTGATCCCGGACATATTGAGTGCTGTTCGAGCAGATTGCACACTCGGTGAAATTAGTGATGTTCTAAGAAGTGTCTATGGGGAATATCGTGTCCGGATTGCGATGTAGATCGATGTTATCTTGATTCTTCGAGAGAACCTTAGGGCTTGGTTCGCCTTCGAGAACCTCTATACCAGAGTATCCCAATAAGTGCAATTGCCGCAATGATTGCAGCGGCTCCTATGTCAAGCAAGTAACCCGAAATAGGGGCATTTGCATTTGATGACGTAACGTTGACGGTCACAGTAGCGGTGTGTGTTAGTGTCCCGTTCGTTGCCGTCACTACTGCCTGATAAGGTCCTACTTGGGAAGCTACTGCTTCGTATCCTCCTGGTCGGTAAGCTCCTGTGGGCCCGGTTGTGGACGCGTTTACTGTTAGGACGGAGGTAACTGTGGCACCAGAAGTCAACGTAACTGCTGTAGGTTTTAGACTCCATGCGAGACCTGAAGATTGAGCGTTTGTCGACAACGTCAATGGTCCGCTGAAACCGTTCAGACTGGTGAGGGTAACGGTCGAAATGACTGAACTTCCCTGCTGGACGGTCATGCTAGTGGGGTTCGATGAGATAGAGAAGTCTGGCGTGGGCGGAGTAGCGCTGACGATGAATTGTCCAGTCATCGCACTCCGATGAATTGTACAAAAGTACGTGTAGGTGCCCGGCGTTGTGGGTGCGTTGAAAGGAAAAGTCGTGCCCGCAGTAGAACTTGTGAACATAGGAGACTGTGTTGCAAGCTCCGAACCTTGGCATACATAGTCCGGGGTCGACTCATAGTCGACGCAGAACTGATGGGGTCTGCCATCCGCAGAGAAGAGCGTCAAAGAAACCGACTCGCCTGGTTGCACTGTCAGAGTTGGTCCCGGTTGGCTTATCGACGAAGACGTAGTTCCCCAACCTCCAGGGGAGAAGCTGCCGTAAAGAGTGAAGGATGCCCCAGCTGCCGGATGTGGAATAATGATCTTCGGAACTGGAAGAGCAGAAGAGTAGACGGCGGCTAAGAGAGTGATCGAGAGAACCAATCTGAAAGCTTGAAACTTCTTCAGCGAACGGTCCCTCCTTACCTGACCAAGATCACCCTTACCCCTGAATATCTTCCTATGCCAGAAATCAACACAAATCTCACGCTAATGTATTAGCGGTGTATTAGCGGTCTATGCGGAGTCAGGACTTCTTAACTACCAGACCCATGTGAAGTAGGAAAAATGGCAACGACCTACCCGCGAGACGATTCATCGTTCACACACTACACAAGAATGGCCCGGTACTACGACATAATCTACTCGAAAATTCTCGACTACAGTTCACAGGCCGATTATCTAGAAAGAATAATTGCAAAACACAAGGATCAGAAAAGACCAGGTTCAATTTTGGATGTTGCTTGTGGCACAGGAAACTATACTTTCATTTTTGCAGAACGAGGATGGAAGGCGACAGGGATCGACATCTCCAATGAAATGATCCGAATTGCGACCGAGAAGGCTGCCAAAAAGACCAATCCGCGATTTCTCCTGATGGATATGCGAAAAATCGAGCTTCAAGAAAAATATGATGTTGCAACCGTTCTCTTCGGCGGATTCGGCTACTTACTTGAACATGAAGAAGTCGAGAATTTCCTTGCGGGCGTGGAAAAACGACTCGGGCCACGCGCATTATTGATCTTCGACTTCTGGCAAAACTCTGCAATATTCCCTGCTGCTTCGCGTCCCTCTGGACACACGAGCTGGGATAGGAGTGAGGATGATGATAGATTGATAATCCGGTTGCATACTAGCAAATACAACGCGCAGAGTAACATTCTCAATGTGCAGTTTGACTTCTACATTCTCGACACAAAGGGAAAGAAGCCGGTCGACAATTTCTCAGAAACTCATCAGACAAAGACCTATGCGATTTCACACATTCAGGAGCTTCTTGAGCGAAACAAACTCAAAGCTCTTGCATTCTACGACGGCGACATAGGGAAGTCAAAGAAGGATGAGCCAAAGGATGCGTCTTTCGGTACGTTTCGAGTTCTGGCAGTCGCAACGCCTACCAGTCGATAACTCTGGAAGAGAGGCATAGCACTAGCGTTTGCTGGTGCGCTTTGCAACCTTTGTATAAGAACAAGGTGAACGGACGGAATCGAGTTTCTTGTCTGTTTCCGCGCGCAGGAAATCTGCACAGGACTATTACGGTTTCATCAAGGATCCCATTCACGGTTACGTTCGGATCACTCAGACTGAGAAAGCGATTATCGACACTCGTCCGTTGCAGCGCCTCCGTCGAATCAGGCAATTAGCCGGTTCGGAATACGTCTACCCAGCAGCTAACCACACGCGATTCGAGCACGTACTCGGTGCGATGTATCTTGCGGGGGTTTTGGCAGATACACTGCCCACGGATTTGCCGTTACAGGAAAGGCATGAGCTCAGAATTGCAGCATTGATCCATGACATTGGGCACGGCCCGTTCTCGCACGTCTTCGAGCCATTAATGATGAAGTATCTTCGGAAGACGCATGAGGACTTAGTTCCCTGGCTTGTTTCCAAAACGGAGTTAGCCGATGTTTTAGAGAAGCGAGGTTTCGACTCGAAGAGAATGGGTCGATTGGCAGTCGGCCACGTTGGAGATCGTAGGCGTCCGTACCTTGACCAGGTCATAAGCAGTAGTATCGACGTTGACAAGATGGACTTTCTAGTCCGAGACTCTTTCCACACCGGAGCAGGTTATGGGTCGATAGATGTCTATCGCTTACTCTACTCGATGGACATTTTGGATGGGAACCTGGCGGTGGACGGGACCGCGATTGCCGCTCTCGAGAGTTTCCTCCTCGCTAGGATAGAGTCGTTTCGTACGATATACTTCCACAGGGCCTCAAGGGCAGTCCAGATCATGCTCGTCAAGGCGTTGGAAGCGGCTAAGGACGAGTTAGAGCTGTTGAACTTCGATGACCCCGAAGGCTTTCTACGGCTTGACGATTACAGCGTATGGACAGGTCTCAAGGAATGTAGGAAATCTCGGGCAATAATGATCGACCTTGAGTTGAGACGTTTGCTGAAATGCACTTATGAGCGAACGGTCTATGCGACCGAGGAACTAGTTTCCAACGTGATAACAAAACAGACCGTTAGGGATGACATTCAGAAGGAGATAGCTCATAAGGCCAAGGTCCCTGAGGAAGACGTGATAATAGACGTGCCGACCCAGCCGTCCGTTCCGTATCATCGTACGGTTGAGATTCAGCCTCTCGATATTCCTGTCTTCCTACGCCTCTCCCACGGAAGGAAAAGGAAGGCCCAATTGGCAGAAGTGTCAAGGATCGGCTTCGTTCTCCAAGCCTTCATGAACATAATCCGCGTTTACACTAAGGAGAAGTATCGCGATCGTGTTGAGCAGGTGTCGAAGCAGATTCTGGGAGAGACACCAGTTTCTGCAAAAATATCCGTATAGGAATACCCTGCGACAATTAAGCATCCTTGGGAAACCTGTACTATGCGTTAATCCCAAGAAGTTACACCAGCAATTTATTGCATCCTAGGAAAAGAATCCTATATCCTAAGAAATCGGTGTTGGGCTGGTATTAGATAACGCCAAAGTTCATGCAGACATTGGACGATTTCATCTACAAGGAACTAGAGAAGATAGCCAAGAAGCGAGGCATCACAATTCAAGAGTTGATCCGTGCAGTGATTGTGCCGGAATGGATCAATGGTCATGGAAATGGAAGTAACGATCTCATGAAAGATCCGTCGACAAGATTGAACAATTGGCGTTAGAATCAAGAAAACCCATCAAAGTCTCGCACCTTTACTAGGAGCGAACGTCCACACCAGAAACAACGCGTCAAACTGATTCTTACCTATTAAAGAGTCTCGGAATTCTAGCATAGCCCCGGCCTGTTACGCCGCGAATAATCCGCAGACATTGGCATTCTTTCTATTCAGTGTCAAAATATGATAGCTCAAAGGTTACCTATGTCTACAAGAGTCGCGACGATATTCTATACCGTTTTGCAAACGGTGAGGATCAGGTGAGCGCCGAAACTATTGACAATGCAATGGCGCTACTAGCCCTGTCGGCCACGATCCTGGCCGTCATGGCCGGATTCATCCTTAACCTCTAATTTTTCTCTCGATAAATCAACACTCTTACCCTCCCCCCTAACCTTATCCAAAAGCTGAGAATACAGTCTCAACGCTTCTCCCTCCGACAATCTCGTGTTCAATGACACTAGACTCATTCTATTGAACAAGGCCGCGGCACGTTCCGCAAGGGCACGTGCAGCAATCAGATACTTGCCCCCAAGAAGCACGCTAGAAGTGGTTGCTCCTCCTCTGAGTCCAGGAGTTGAAAATGCAAGTGTGCCAATCCTCATCGGCTCCTCGTAGAACAATACCAGCACCGCATTATCCATTAGAAGCATGCTGGCCTTATGCCTCACATCTCCACGTTCGATACTCGCCTCAAGCATCCACTAACGCCTGGCGAGGCAAGAATCTTCAGCTTCTAATAAGCCGGCCTAGAGGAGTAATTCGAGATATTGTGGATGGCTCATGCCAGAATACTTGGAAAGATGCTACGTGATGTAGCGGTCCTTCCCCTCTCCTTCCCCGCCTAGTTCTTCCTTCAATTCCTCGACCTCTGCACGCTTGATCTTTTCGACTTTCTTCCGCATATCTTCAACCTCTCTATCTAAGTCCTTGAGATCGAGCGGCATATGGAGGAGATCAACTAACAAGTGTATTACGGCTCTGGCTGCTTCCAGGTCCGGGTAGACCCCGGTCGTTGCACCAAGAAGTCCTGCACAGTCGAGTCCTCTTTGTCTTCCTATGCCGAGAATTACTCCCGCGGCTCCCGTCACCGCTCCTCCTTTGGCGAGCTTCGCGCCATGTTTCGTCAACTGGTCTCCAAGGAAGCCACTCCCGACGACACAATAGACGCTTCCAACGTCCCCTTGAGACCTCGTCCCGTATCCACCCATTGTGAAAACAGTCTTGCAGTTCTGCTTCAGGACATAGTCCAGGACTGTTGTCGCCACTTCATACTGCCCAGTCACGCTTGGTTG
The DNA here is from genome assembly GCA_005888675.1 of Candidatus Bathyarchaeota archaeon. Taxonomy (GTDB): domain Archaea; phylum Thermoproteota; class Bathyarchaeia; order 40CM-2-53-6; family 40CM-2-53-6; genus BA-13. The sequence goes on from VBBA01000014.1 coordinate 6,536, forward strand.
TGCGTCTCCGGTCAAGAAGACCAGGTTAGGCGATTTCTCAGAGAACGCGTAGAACTCGTATCTTGGCAGTGAGTACGTCCCGTCTTCGAAGATGTTTATCCCGAGATTCCCATCGGGAAAGAGTAGGTATCCAGAGTAGAGTTCCGCGTATTTCTTGGGATGGAGTTTTTCGATGAAATAGTCCACAGCTACCTTGCCGACATATCCAAGCCCTGGGAGTCCTTGTATCAGAACAGGATCGTGAAGATCGACTTTGGCAAGCTCCTGAATCTTTGTGTCTCCAGCCATTATCGCATAAAACTCCGAGTCGTAAGAGAATGTATTCTGGAGAATCTCGGCCGTGGCTCTTTAAATAGTTTGATTATTGACACTAGGCTCGTAATCGACATCAGTTACAATTTCTTCCGCCCATGCGGTTTCGTCGATCAAGTCGTTTGGATCGATCTATTTTCCAGAGAGTTTTAATAGCCTTGTCCGATTATTCCCTCCCCTCACAAAGTTGGAGTATAGAACATTGAGTTGTGCCCCATTCGTCGCTTCTCCACATGACGTTGTACGGAAAATGTTGGAGGTCGGAAAGGTTGGAAAAGATGATGTGCTTGTCGACCTCGGGTCTGGAGACGGCCGAATTCTCACAACCGCCGTGAAGGATTTTGGGGCGAAGGCAGCCTTCGGTTATGAAATACGTGAGGACCTGTTCAAGACCGCGTCGTCCGAGATAACGCGTCAGAGCCTTGATGCGAGAGTCAAGATCTTCAACAGGGACCTCTTTCAGGCAGACTTGAAAGAGGCAACGGTCGTCACCCTCTACCTTACGACTTACGCAAATGAACGATTGAAGCCGAAGCTTAGAGCCGAGGCACATCCAAAAACAAGGATCGTGAGCCACGATTTCATGATAAACGGATGGAAACCCGCTCGCAAAGAGAATTACAACGAGCACACGATCTACGTCTATTCTGTCCCGGAATCCTACATGTGAACATAGCCGGACTCTACATAATCCGGTGACAAACGAATAGCCCCCAGTTCAACAACTGAGGGAATATCCTGAACCTTCGTCTCTAGATTCATTTTTCTGCCTCTCACGCTGAGCAAGCGAGAAACCCCTAGTAGCATCCCATCCGATCCAACCAGCCCAGTAAGGATTCCTCTCAACGGTCGAACATTCGAAATATCCAGAGGACCCGGATTGTTGAAGAGTCTGACCAACAATTCGTCCAGTCTCAACTCTCTTCGTCGTGATCCATCGAGGAATTTCTTGTAGCCTGCCTCCCTGGCTCCTTTTCTCTCCTCACGACTCCGTGCTCGTGCATACTCAGATGGTCCGAGTTTGAGGACCGTACGATTTTGAGCGTCGAGGATCGGATCCAGTTTCTCATCATTTCCGAGGCCTAAGACTATGTCTGGCCCAAGTTTCTCCAAGAGCTGGAGTTTGTAGCTCAAACCCTCCGATCCCTCTATCCATCCATCAGTATTGACAATGAGAACCTCTGACCCTGGCAGGTGTGACCTGACCATGATAGATCCCCGAGAGACCTTTTCCGGAACAACTCCTGGACTCGTGTCCCCGACAAAGAAGCAAGCTTCCGGTGTAAGATCCTGAAGACTGTAGATCACATCTCTCAGAGAAGCCCCGCTGACTGTCGCTGGTGGTCCAATGTCAGCCTGGCCGATGTCAGCATCAATCACTCTCACAGTCATATTATTGGAATGGCAAACGTTCGCAAGATAAGTTGAAAGGCTTGACTTACCAGAGTCCACATCTCCGAGGACAACTATGGTACCTTGCGCTTGGCGGACAATCTGACCCGCTTCAATCCATGACCCAGGTATCGTTGAACCCTGAATCTCTTTAGTCACCGAGCCTTCGCCTGTTTTTACCTCCAAGGATGCGCCCGTGGAGGATTCGATTGGAACTCTGCGTTCACCTTTGACAAGCACCCAGCGATTTCGAACGAGCAGACCACCGAAGCAACTTGCTTCACCATCAATCAGACGGATTGCTGCTGGACCATCGATGATTAGTGTCCTGCCTGGTGGTAGCTTGAAAGCGGGCAACATTTTTTGCGTTGATCCCTAGTGTCATTAAAGTGATTGTCAATACCGGACGAGAGGCCTAGTA
>VBBA01000427.1:0-2097 GCA_005888675.1 Candidatus Bathyarchaeota archaeon
GTTCATTATTGCGACGCGTTCGGATAATCGTTCAGCCTCATCCATCATGTTGGTCGCCACTATTACTGTCGAGCCTTCCTCTCTGAGTTTGCGTATCATATCCCAGACCAATAGACGGCTTGGGACGTCTAGGAATGCGGTGGGCTCGTCGAATACTGCAACCTTTGGTCTTTGGGCAAGTATCTTGGCATCCTCAATCTTCTTCTTCATGCCACCGCTCATCAACCAGGTTCTTTTGCCCCTCGCTTCCCACAGGCCTAGAGCTTTGAGGATGCCCTCGACTCTCTGTTTTCTCTCCTCTTTGCCGTGGCTTGTGGTCATTTTGAGATGCCAGTCTAGGACATCATAGCCGTTGAGTATGCCGTCGAATCTTGGGTCTTGGAAGGCTATGCCTATGATGCTCCTGACACTGTTCGGCTTCTCTAGAACATCGTATCCTTGGACCGTTATCTTGCCGCTGGTTGGTCGGTAGACTGTTCCCATCATAAGCATTAACGTAGTCTTTCCCGCGCCGTTGGGTCCAAGGAGCCCCATTATCTCCCCATCTCCAACCTCTAGCGAGAAATTCTTCACAGCGTCCAGGGTACCGAATCTCTTCCCCACGCCTTGAAAAGTGATCGCTTGAGCCTACCTTCTTGTAAGAGACCTTGTTTTGAATCGACTGTTTTCGCTGCAGCAGTGCGACAGAGAATTACGCCGGAAACGGTTGGATAAAAACAGTCCCGTGAAACGGAAAGGGTTTCTGTGTAATAGTACGATTTGGATTTGACTATTTCTAGAACGTCCATCCATATAGTTTCATAATCTGTGGAGTTACGATGCCCTCTATGAGACCGGCGATGAGAAATAGGAGTGCTAGGCCGACAACGACATAGACTGCCTGCAGGAGGTCTCTTGAGAGAGCTTCCCTGTTCTCTGGAGTGGGCCAGAGCTTGATCCTCCATGCGGCGACGCCAAGTTTGATCCCGACAGATCCAGCAAGTACGAGTGATGGGATTTCAATGATGCCGTGCGGAAGAATTGCCGAATAGAACAGTGTGTCGTTTGGAATGGTTGGTTGGATTACTCCGAGTATGAAGCCATTGAAGAGAATATCCGCGAAGCTGGGCAGGCCGAATCCTATTCCTGCCATTGCTGTGCCAATTGAGACAAGCCAGTTGTGGAAGAAAATGTCAACCCCCAAGAAAGGAGGCACGACTTTGGAAATGTCAACGTTCGGGTTCCCTTTGCCCGGATGAAGCAGGCCCAGTTGCGATAAGGCCGATAGTAAGCCGTTGTTAGTGACGTAGTTTCCGAGAACAATCCCAAGGGCAAGAGCTCCTACAGAGGCTACGTGATACGGAATGTTTCCGAGGTCACCCAAATAGGTACGAATCTCAACGAGTCCCCTCTTCACCTTGAGCCAACCAGCTCTGGGCAGCTTCCTATACATGTCAGGAATGATCGGGTTACTTACGGAAAATTCCATCTCGGGGACGTCCGGTCTAGCATATTGGTAGATCATCGTCTTTGTCGAGTGCAAGATTGGGAGCAGAAGCAGAGTAATGACTACTGTGAGTAGAGATGTTAACGGTACATGTAGGGCACTCCCCAACGGAACAGCAATGGACAAGAGAATAAGCTGAAAGGCCCCTCTAACGACGACATATGTCATCGTTGTGCCAAAATTGTGGCTAGTAACACGGAAGCTGTACCTGATCGCGTTCCATCCTGAAACTCCGTCGACGACCACCGCCGGGTAAGTGTAGAGGGTGAAAATGGAGATCGTTAGAGAGGCGAATGCTGCAATCTCGAGAGGAAAAATCAAGAGAGTCAGACCTAGGAAATTTGTAGCGCCGGAACAAGCAGAGAGGATAAAGTAGGCGAGCGGACCGAGCGTGATAATGAGAGGGCTCCATGTGAGAAGGTTTGTCAGAAGGATTGTCCATGCCATGGGCCTCCAATGGCGTGCTCCGTTTTCTACAACCGAGCTCACAGAGACATCGTCCCTGTTCCAGGCGTTGACATATGTCCCGTACTCAGCCGAGTAGACGAATCCTCCGCCTATGGTAGTGGCTAAGACATACCCAACGACACCAACAACTATCACGAATACTA
>VBBA01000427.1:2140-3368 GCA_005888675.1 Candidatus Bathyarchaeota archaeon
ATTCACTAATAGCCCAACGAGTGCCATCGTCACGATAGACTGCTCTATTACGGACAAGCCTGTTCCGAGCATTGTCGGAACAATGATGACAGGGTGTCGTCTCCATACCCAGAAGGATCGTTCCAGGATTCGGTCAAAGAATAATCTCTTGAGGCCAAACATTAGCCCGTCACATTGCTACGGCGGCAGGGCGGGATGGACTCATGGAATGCAAACCGCTTACGATTGGCTGAACCTCGTTCTCTAGATGGGATTGGACCTGAAAGTGTGCTGCTGGATCGAGCATAGCCACGTACAACCAGTAAATTGAGAAAAGGCCTGCCGTTGCTAGGCTCGCAGCAAAATATGCTAAAGAATTTCTTGAGGGGAACCATCGCCGGGTTTGCGCTGGCAACGGACCAACTGGCATGCCCACCGCCCGTTGTACGTCTTCTATGGTAGCGAACTCTCTTTCCTCATGTTTTTGGAAATCATTCGTGACTCGGTATAATGCGTAGGCTAGAAAGAACCCTCCCACGTAAGGGACTAGTGTGAGGAGGCTCCAGAGGTATGCGCTTCGTTCCTTTTCGTTGACTGCGGTTCCCCAGAGATCTCTCTCTGCAGTATTGATTGCGAACATACGCGTGGTATCGGTTGAATTCGTACTGTTCTTCAATCGTCCTATTGCTGCCCAAAGAAATCCCTCAGATCTTCGGAAATGTTCGTTCCTTCTGTTGACGACGGAGTAGACAATGTAGGCCACCGGAATCGTCGCAACGAAAGCTGGCAGGCCTATTGCTCCCAGTGCGATCGACGGAGAAAGACTGGTGATTCTCGAGATTGTCTTGAATAGAAGCTCTGTCGAATAGAACGTCCAGAGAATCCAGCTGACTACGGCAGCTAGAATTAGAGACGGAGGTATCGAATAGTCCGTGTTCGTCCGGAGAGCGATGAAGTGGACTAATGGATCCGCTTCTTGTCTCCGAGTATCGATTGTCATCACAGGGTCCGTACGCCAAGAATTATTCTGGTCAGGGTGACGAGGGTGGAAGGGTGAAAGTAGAACCTGGAGGAGGCGGAGACATTGACGGAGGAGGGATAGAGGGACCTCCAAGCTGTGGTGAAACCTGAGCGATAATGGTGTCTTCAATCATCCACTGTTGACGGAAATGATTGTTGGGGTCCGTTATCAACACATAGATCCAATAGATTCCGAACAACCCCCCAGTTACCCAGGAGAGTATTAGAT
>VBBA01000015.1 GCA_005888675.1 Candidatus Bathyarchaeota archaeon
GGCAAGGGATCATACCGCCTTACAACTATGGGTGCTCGGATAGTTGTGAAGAACCTAATGCCGAGAATGGCAGGAGCCACGGAGAAGTAGAAAATTGTCTTCGTCAAGCCAGCCCACAACTGGACCACCAGAACGGTCCAAGGTCAAGGTAACAATCGAATGGGGAGACATCAAACACACAGTCGAGGGTGACCTTGATGTCGTCGTTCGAGAAGTCATGCAATTCGCAGCCAGGGTATTGCCAAACTACTCTCTAGCGTCCAAGCTAACCTTCAGTCCAGACTATTCAACCATGGTCGACGATCTATCAGAGGTTGTCAAGCTTACGCCAGAAGGCGAAGTGGTGATGCTGCGACCAGAGATGTCTGCCGAGAACTCGATCCTTCTTGTCCTCCTGGCAGTACGGGTTGCGAATGCCGTCGGAAGTCGACCAAATGTCGACATGGCTCCCGAAGCCATCAGCAAGTCGATCGGACGCGCGGTCAAGACAGTCAGAAACACGCTAGCCACTATGACCAAGACAGGAGTGATTGATCGGACAAACGAGGGCGGTTACAAACTCACAATCCAGGGAATTCGTAAGGCACATGAAGCCGCACGCTCGTTAACAGCAAAGCAGGCTATTCCTCGGCCAGAGTCATCCGGGAAGGAGGTCCAGACCTCAGGGTGAATGAGAAGCCTCGGGTGCGGGGGCAAGCGGGAAATGGGGTTTCCCGCCTGATTCTTGGGGGAATCTAGCTGACTATGCTCCACCGCACCCAGAAACTATCGGACACTCTTGGAGAGATAAAAAACCTCCCAGGCGAGCTAGAATTCCAGTTCCCATCACTACCGGAACCTTTGCTCCAATTATCGGAGAAGTCGATGGTGGGACTCAAGGGCACCATGGTCAGCCCACGCCCTGTCAACTTGCCGGAAATGGGCATTGAAGATGGTGACGTAGAAGACGACCTCGACCTCTCGCGCCTCCAATCGATGAGCACTATGAAGAGGACAACCATCCAACCGGTCAAAGACGTAATCCCCATCGTTGCGTGTGATGCGTCGAGTGTCAAGGTTGGTGAGACCGAGACAGGAATGCTCTTCGCTATCAGAGCCGTAGCTGTCTGGCGTAGACCCGACAAACTCCAATTCAAAAGATGGGGTCCACTTCTCTTTCATGTTCCCAACTCTGACGGTCAGAGCGATGCATGGCCAGATGATGGTAGTCCCAGGTCTTTCGGAGGATTCTCCGTCAAGACACTTCGGATACTGACCAGGTTACGGAACCACGTAGAGCGGTGGGTCCAAGAAGCCCTCTGCAACGCCGTGCGAGATGGAGTCATTCTTTTCGACGGCTCCCTAACCGCAGGCACACCTGACAATCCTGCGGGTCGCGTAAGCAAGATCCTCGCAACAGCTCGATCGAACAACAGCATCGTAATCGCACTCTCCAAATCTACCCAGCTTACGGTGGGCGGAAAGAACATTCTGGCTCTGTTTGACAGAGAGAAACCCGCTAACCTGATCGATATCACGGAAATTGTCGAGCAGGAATACCCGGCATACCCCGTCCGATTTCTCGGTCGGGTCGGGGTTGTCAAGCTCTCCCAAGACGGTTTCCTCTTCAGAGTAGACATCGACAAAGACTCTAGCGAAGAACAAGGCATCCGATCACTCGGCAAATTGGCCGGAACCGATGTGGCGTTTCATGGATACCCAGAATCTCTACGGATAGCCCACATCTTCAGTACCTTCACTTCAAACGAAATCCTTGCGATACAGCGTTTCATCGCCGCCAACCACGGAATCAGTCTACAATCCAAGCCCAGCCTCCGACGAAGCCTCTTCGGACCATTCGGAACAAGCAGGTACGTGGTGTAGCAAAGCGATGAGAATTTACCGAAAGGAGGGCGATCAAGTCCAACTGATCGCATTCCCCGACGAACAGATCGGCAAAGGAGACTACTTCCTCATCGAGGACCCCTCTCTATCCAAGGGACTACTAGTCCAAGTCATCGATCTGCAGTATGCGAACATTCCAGGAGTGCTTGAAGACATACTCAGAGACGTGATGACGGATGGAGAACTCACCGGCGAAGACAGCGACCCGTTGAACATATCGAGTGAAGTGGACGCTTTGAAAGATACTCGATTGGCTCTATGCAAGATCCGAGGAACAATCAACCAAGAAGGCGGACTAACACCCAGCACCTCATGGCTTCCGTCCCGAACAGCCTCCCGCATCAAGCCATACCGAGTCGGCAACCTGTTGGTGAACGGCGGCAAACGCCCAGTGAAACTGGGACATACCGATGGGGAATCACTGCAGGTAGACGCGTCCACATTGGACGGTGGACTCAATATTATCACTGGTCGTAAAGGAACTGGCAAATCACATCTCGCCAAACTATTGCTGATCTCCATGGCGTCCTACGGAGCACCCTGCGTTGTATTGGACGTGAATGGAGAATATGTGAACCTGCACAAGTCAAAGGATGGACGACAACAATCCATCCGACTCACTGTTCTAGCTCCCCGAAGCGGACTCAACTTCGCCTTATCAAAGCTGGGACTAAGAACAGTCTCAGGCGTGCTAGCCCATGCGCTAGACCTCCCTGCAACATCGTCGAAAGTGTTCACGACGATCTGGCGCGACCTAGAAGCACGTGGCGGACTCTCTCTTCCGGAAATGATCAAAGCAGTGCAGGGGTGGAATTGTCACGACAGTGTACGCGAAGCATTGGTATCGAGACTCCAAGTCTTGTTAGAATCAGGTCTATTCAGCGATGAAACCAACTCGCTGACAGAAGAAAAGATCATGAGGCTCGTCGAAGATGGTGGAATATTAGTCGTGAATCTGAAGAACCAGAGCCAGACGGTACGGCGAATACTCGTCGAGATATTCCTTGGAGAACTTACCAAGATTCTCTCATCGAATTGGTTGAAGGCGATCTTCCTCTTCGCCGAAGAGGCCCATCTGTACCTAAGAGAAACCTACTGGGACGACATCGTCACGAGAATGCGCCATATTGGTCTATTCACGACCTTTATCACCAATCAACCTGACACGGTCCAAGAGGGAATCTATCGACAGGCCGACAATGTCTTCATTTTCAACTTCACGAACGAGCACGATCTCGACACGATTGGAAAGGTGGCTAAGGCAGACCGCGAGACAATCAACTACCTAGTCCGCGGAATACCAACCAGGCGATGCCTCCTACTAGGCAATGTTGTCCGAGATCTTCCGTTGATGGTCGACGTTGAAGCGTTGGACGTTCGCACGATGGGCGAGACCAGACTATTCTTTTCTTGAAAGCCATTCTGCGACGGGGTTCCGGCGGTCGAACATAAATGATAATCTAATCCTTTCGGGCACCCGATCTAGAGTGCTTGCTACGGATCGTAGAATTCGATCGTTTCCCCATCTTCCAGATCTAACTCAACTCGAAGTTTATGATCGCCGACAAGTTCTACATGGTTCGGAGGGTACTCTGGTTCATCGCCTTGAAAAACCAGCCCCCGAGAACGTCCAGCGATCAAGACCTCACGCCTTTGCGGTTCGGGACTCCTGGAAGTCCTCCCAATTCTTTGAGGGTAACATACTCAGATAGTTTCTCAGTACAGTCTTCTCCCAAGACGACGTTCAGTTTTCCCGGAACCATTCTGAGGCCCGTCATCTCAGCCATTTCGCTTATGATCGCACTCCTTGTCAGGGCAGATCCAGCGAGTCCGCGTCCCGACACTACAACTCCTCGGAAGATCTCATTCTGGGGCATCTCTGTTCGCACCAATGTTTGCCGGAGCCAGGGTTCAGAAGGGTGCGCTTGGGACATAAGTAAATAGTAGAGTGACTCGCGAGCGGGGTCGACAGTCGCGACTTGGAATCATTGCAGCCACAGGAACATTGGCCCAGAACCGTCCGAATCGATCAAATCAAACAGGAGACTCCACTAATCACCTCGTTCTGGTTCAAAGACGAAAGACTCCAAGCGGCTCGTCCGGGACAGTTTTCGATGTTATGGCTGCCGGGTGTGGACGAGATCCCCATGAGCGTCCTCGCAATACACGGACGCTCCGACGCCGGTTTGGTGATAAAGAAGGGGGGAGAGATAAGTCAGACATTGTTCGAGAAGAAGGCTGGTGACCAGCTGTGGCTACGCGGCCCCTATGGTCGACCGTTCGATCCTGAAGCTTATGACAAGCTCCTCTTAGTAGGAGGAGGAACTGGACTCGTTCCGCTGATTTCACTACTCGGACACACATCTGACAGAGAAGTCACATTGGTCACTGGCGCGAGAACAGCGACCGAACTATTGTTCCGGGAGTGGCTTGTTCACGAAAGTGAGCGGCACGGCATCGAACTGTTGTTTGCGACCGATGACGGAACCTTCGGTATCAAGAACCAGGTCCCGAAAGTCGCGGAGGAAGTGCTGAAGAATGAAAAGTTCGAGGCCGTATTCACCTGTGGCCCAGAGCCCATGATGAAACAGGTCTATGATTTAGCGGTCAGTCGGAAATGTCACGTGCAAGCGAGCCTTGAACGGGTCTTCAAGTGCGGAGTCGGAATATGCGCAGCGTGCGTCATCGGACCTTACCTAGTCTGCAAGGACGGTCCAGTATTCACGGACCACGAGCTTGCGCAGATGAGCGAGTTCGGATCGACGCACAGAGACCTTTCAGGAAAGAAAGTGCCCCTGATGCCTGGACACTAGCCTAAGAAAAGCGCTCACCGAATTTAGGCGGGCGCGGTAAGCTCAAGCTTCTTCTCTTCTTTCAGGAAGTTCAATAGTGCTGTGTTGACCTCGTCCGGGTGTGTCCAGATTATGCAGTGCGGTCCGTTCTTCACTACGACCAGACGAGCCCCAGGCACCATTTTCGCGGTACGCTGTCCAGAGGCAGCGAAAGGAACGATCCGGTCAGCATCACCGTGAATGACCAAAGTAGGTACTTGAACGCGAGCCAAGTCCTTGCGGAAGTCCTCATGCCATGTTGGAACACAAGCCAGACTTGCAGTGGCGGAGGAGCTCGCGGCGATGTTCCAGCTCGACTGTACAGCTTGCTCGCTGACGCGCGTGCCCAGATACTGGTCGGTATTATAGAAATTCTTGAAGAACTCGGTGAAGAACGCATAGCGGTCCGCCAAGATAGCCTTCTGGATCCCGTCGAAGGCACTCCCATCGACACCCTCCGGGTTGTCAGCGGCTTTCAGCAGATACGGCGGGACCGATGAGATGAATACTGCGTTGCTTACGTCCTTCGATCCATACCGTCCCATATAGCGTGCTACCTCACCGCCACCCATTGAGAACCCTGCGAGCGTGAAATCACGCAGGCCGAGTTGTGTTACGAGTTTGCGAAGATCCTCGGCAAATGTGTCATAGTTGTAGCCGGTTGTTGGTTTGCTGGATTGACCAAAACCCCTACGGTCATATGTAATTACTCGGTGGCCAGCACCGAGCAAGGCGGAAACTTGCTTCTCCCATGAAGCACCATTCAATGGATATCCGTGGATGAGTACAATCGGTTTACCCGTGCCATGGTCCTCGTAGTAGAGATCAATATTCCCAGTATTTTCCTTACCAACGTTAACGTATGGCATTAAAATCGGGAGGGTGCCATCGAGCCGTACGTTTAAGATTATTGGCTCGACTTTCGCAATCCTTTCGTGAGACCCAATCGGGAGCGCAAATCAGGCCTTTCCCTGCCAACGGCAAGCGGCACAATGTCTCTCCCTATCACCCCCCATGATAGATTCAATGATCACCTCTAGTCGGGACGGATACCAGAACGATAAGGATGACCAGTGCTCGTCAAGGAACGATTTAATACTCGTAAGGCCCCTTGCCCGGTAGGGTTAGATAATGCCAACTCACGGCTCGCTCACAAAGGCTGGTAAAGTAAGACAGCAGACTCCCAAAATCCCATCACAAAACAAGACCAACATTGGTCCAAGAGAGCGTGTCCGCAGAAATCACGACAAACGCCTTGTTCTCGGAAGAAAGCCCGGACAGAACTATATCCGGCTATAAGACCGACTTTCATTGGCGACAAGTCGAGACCGTAATTTTTTTCGACATTCCAAAGTCGTTATTCTACCGAAGCTTTCGCCTTTCGACTAGAAACCAATTCAAAATCGATACACTTCGTGCGTAAATCGATCCGTCTCCTCGTGATTTACATATAAACACCCCCGGGGGGTACCACTCCCAACAAAATTTTCTGAGCGTGGAAAGACAACCTCATGTCGTTACTAGTCACCCTTCTGCTCGTCAGCTATGCTCTTCTCATCTTCCTCTTCGCCGGCTATGAAAAAATCACTCTCGTCGGCTTCCCTTCACTTCCCGACGATAAGGCCAGTTCCCTCCCTCGAGATACACCGTTAGTGTCGATAATCCTGCCCGTAAGGAATCAGGCCAGCACCCTAGAAGGGTGCCTAACCTCGCTCACAAGCCTCGACTATCCCAGCAAAGAGACCATTGTCGTGGACGGAGACTCGACCGACGAGACCCCAAAGATCCTTGCAAGGTTCAGAGACAAGATCAGAATCTTCAATGAAGAACCACTCCCAAAGAGATGGGTGGGTAAAAACTGGGCCTGCCACCTCGGCTACCAACAAGCCAAGGGCGAATTGTTCTTGTTCACTGATGGAGACTCGATACACGCGACTGACAGTCTCACCAGAACAGTTGCATACCTTCAATCCTCCAAAGTTGACCTGGTAACCCTCGCTCCCCAGACGATACTCAAGACCTTCTGGGAGAAACTTCTGCAGCCTGTAGTGTTCTATCTCATAATGGTCTCAGTGGGTGGAAAATGGGTCAATGATGACAGACGACCCAACTATTCGATAGGAAATGGGCAGTATATGCTGATCACCCGCGCGGCCTATGAGAAGATAGGAGGACACAAAGCTGTCCACGATAGGATCGTCGAAGATCTGAGTATGGCGAGGAATCTCAAACGAGCAGGACTAAAACTCAGATTCCTAGTTGCGCAAGATGCGTTCGGAGTCAGAATGTATTCCAGCCTGCGAGAGATATGGCTAGGTTGGAGAAAGAACTTCTACACCGTCTCTGAAAATCATCGCCTTCTAAAAGCACTCCAACGATTCCTCTTCCTCTTCGTATTCTTCATACTCCCTTTCATCATACTCACTCAAGGAATACTCCTCGCACCCTCACAACCGGTCAACCTATTCCTCCTAACCGGGGCCTTCATGTCTTTCTGGCTATGGCTAGGCATGCTGATCTTCTATAAACAAGGAGCCCGACTAAACCCGGCATACGGAGTACTTCTACCATTAGCAGTGGCAGTCTACATGGCAATCGGAGTAGACTCCACGATACGCGGAGCACTCGGCAAAGGACTCTCTTGGAAGGGACGGATCTACGAACAAAACAATCAAAAACCCGACGATAAGAGTAGAAGAGTCTGAAAATTGAGCAACCTGCTCCCGCCCTCAATTGAACAACTCTCAGAAGAGATAATTGAGCAGATACTGACGCTTCAGAATCCGTCTAGGGAGGCTGTAAATCGTGTCAAGCTCGATATTTGCAAGAAACATCGGTCACCGGTAATTCCGCCTAACTCTTCAATCCTAGAGCGTCTCCCCGAAGAAGATCTTGCCCGACTACATCCATTCCTACAGGGGAAACAAGTCCGGAGCATCAGCGGAGTAACGGTAGTAGCGGTAATGCCCAAGCCCTATGACTGCCCCCACGGAAAATGCACTTACTGCCCTGGCGGTCCAGAAGTTGGAGTACCCAGAGCCTATACAGGAAAAGAACCGGCCGTTATGCGAGCCCTAGAGACAGAGTATGATCCAGCACGCCAAGTAAAGAGTCGAATGAACCAATTGGAAGCAATTGGCCACCGGGTCGACAAGGTCGAGTTGATCCTCATCGGGGGAACCTTTCCATTTCTACCACGAATCTACCAGGAAGAATTTGTCAAAGAATGTCTCGACACTCTGAACGGGACTAAGTCAGAATCCTTGGCAGAGGCGAAGATGAACGCAGAGTCCGCTCATATTAGAAATGTGGGTATTACGATTGAAACAAGACCCGATTGGGCGTAACCCGCGTCGAGATAGGCGTCCAGACACTCTACGACGACGTCTACCAGAGAATACACCGGGACCATACCGTCGCTGACGTCGAAGAAGCTGCGAGAACATTGAGAGACTCATCATTGAAAGTTGGATACCACATGATGCTTGGCTTACCAGGCTGCGATCCAGATCGAGACCTTGCTGCATTCCAGAGGCTCTGGGGTGATCCGGCCCATCGTCCCGACATGCTCAAGATCTACCCCTGTCTCGTAACACCGGGAACCCAACTGTATGAAGACTGGAGAGCCGGAAAATATCAGCCTTACAGGACAAAGGAAGCGGCACGACTCATCGCAGAGATCAAGAAAGTTATTCCGCCTTGGGTCCGGATCATGCGCATACAACGGGAGATTCCTGCGGATGGAATAGCGGATGGTGTGAAAAATGGAAACCTTCGACAACTCGTCCAGGAAGAATTGTCAAGACAAAGCATTCGCTGCCGGTGCATAAGATGCAGGGAAGTCGGCCATTCGAGTAACAATAGCAACGAGACATCGGCCTCTGATAATATCCGTCTCCAGAGGATAGATTACGAAGCCTCAGGAGGAAGCGAGGTATTCCTTTCATTCGAGAACTTGGAGACTGACTCTCTCGTCGGATATGTCCGGCTGAGAATACCCTCGGAAAACCCTCATCGAGTCGAGATCAAGGGGAAACAAGCGGGACTAATACGAGAACTCCACATCTTCGGACAAACTGTACCTGTCGGCGATCGTCCCGGGTTGAAAGGATACCAGCATAAAGGCTACGGTTCACAACTCCTCCAAGAAGCGGAACGAGTCGCTACAGAAGAATACGATCGTAGGAAGATGCTCGTTATCAGTGCTCTCGGAACCAAGCAATACTACGCAAAGTTCGGTTATTCCCACGATGGACCATACGTTTCCAAGACTCTAGCCTAGTTGGCTAAGCCCTAATTAGAACCAGCCAATTCACTGGCACAACAACGCCAAGCCAGGAATCGAATCAAGACTTGTCGCACCCTGAACTGGAAGGATACCATGGAGAGATACTAGAACATCTTAGGAAGGCAAGAGCCCGAATCGGCAACCTCATACGAGTCACCTCGAAGACAGGAGATGTACACGAGGGCTACCTTTTCCCTAGATATCAATACGGCGATCAGCATCACGTTGTCCTCAAACTCCGCAACGGCTACAACGTCGGAATCCACCTTGGAAGGACCGAGAAGATCGAGGTTATTGGTGAAGGAGAGAAACCGAAGTTCACCAAGGCCCCGCCTCTCCCGAAGCAATTCCGCCTTCCTAGAGTATCGATCATCAGTACAGGAGGCACGATAGCCAGCCGTGTCGACTATAGAACTGGCGCCGTCGAACCAGCACTCTCAGCAGAAGAACTAGCCAGTGTCGTTCCCGAACTCGAATCCATTGCGGAGATAGACGCTCACATACTCTACAGCGAATACAGCGAGAACCTGACTCCGGAGCACTGGACGGGAATGGCTGAGGAGGCTGCGCGCAAAATATCCCGCGGTGCGGATGGGATAATCATTACCCATGGGACCGACACGATGCACTATACCGCTGCGGCCCTAAGCTTCGCACTCCAACACTTACCAGTCCCAGTGATACTCGTCGGAGCTCAAAGATCCTCGGATCGTCCAAGCTCCGACGCTGCGACAAACCTCACAGGAGGAACGGCGATCGCGGCCGCAGCAGACATGGCTGCCGTCGGCGTGGCAATGCACGAGGAAATATCCGATCACCATATCATCGCCCACAAAGGAACGAGAGTCAGAAAATGCCACAGTAGTCGCAGAGACACTTTCAAGTCGATAGAGACACGTCCCTTGGCGCGTTATGATCTCACAACCCATCGACTAGAAACTATGGACTCAGGGACGAAACGTGACAAGAAGCGACAATTGACACTGAAGCCAAGCTTTGACCCTAGCGCTTACCTTCTCAAATCCTACCCAGGCTTTGACCATCGATCAATCGATTCCGCAATCCAACAGGGAGCCAGAGGCATCGTCCTAGAGGGAACTGGACTGGGACATGTCCCGAGGACTAGCTATGATTCGATTAGTCACGCTGTAAGGAAGGATATCCCAGTATTCATGACGTCTCAGACTATTTGGGGCCGCGTCGACATGAATGTCTACTCTACAGGGAGGGATTTGTTGAACTTGGGGGTCGCTCCCCTAGAAGACATGATTCCGGAGACTGCACTGGTCAAGTTGATGTGGACGCTCGCTCAGACCAAGTCTCCTGACGAGATCAGAAGGCTCATGCTTGAGCCGGTTGCTGGAGAGATAATCCCACGAACGCCGTACCTCATGGAAGAGGTGCATTAGCAACAACGTCGCAAACAGACTATCAACGCATAGGGTTGAAAGTTGGGCTTGAAGTCCATCGACAATTAGACACGGCCCACAAGCTCTTCTGCGACTGCCCAACCATTCTGACAACCGCCCCTCCTACGATAAGGTTCCAGAGACGTCTTCGTCCAACCCAGAGCGAGCTGGGACAGATAGATCCCGCTGTACTATTCGAGTTCCACCGAGGAAGAACCGTCATCTACGAAGCCGACAATGACACATCCTGCCTGGTCGAGATGGACGAGGAACCACCACACCCCCTGAATCCTGAAGCGGTAGACGTTTCGCTAATGATCTCACTTCTTTTCAAAGCAGTGACGATGGATGAAGTGCACATTATGCGAAAAGTCGTTATCGATGGCTCAAACACTACCGGCTTCCAAAGAACCTCGATCATCGCGCTAAACGGTCATTTGGATGTTGAAGGCAAACGAATCCCAATCCAACAGGTCTCGTTAGAGGAAGACGCCGGGCGAAAGGTGGCAGAGGCAAAGAATAGTGTTACGTTCCAATTGGACCGACTTGGGGTCCCATTGATCGAAATAACAACGGGCCCCGTTATTCAGAACCCAGAAGATGCCAGTAAGATAGCTCTAGCGATCGGACGAGTTCTCCGGGCAACTAGAAAGGTCAAGCGGGGCCTTGGAACCATACGACAGGACCTGAACATCTCGATAGCCAAAGGCTCACTGATCGAGATAAAAGGCGTCCAAGAACTCGAACTAGTATCGAAAGTTGTCGAACTTGAGGTCAAGAGACAACTAACGCTTCTCGAAATTCGAGATGAGCTACATAAGAGAGGTGTACACGCTCAAGACCTCGAAGATCACATTATCGATCTTACTGAGATCCTGAAAAGTTCGAAATCCAAGATCATTCAATCCGCACTTCAGAAAGGCGGAAAAGTCCTAGGTGTAAGACTGACAGGCTTCAACAACCTCTTGGGACGTGAACTCATTCCAAACGTCAGGTTTGGGACCGAGATGTCGAAGAGGGCCGGATTTTGGGGCAAAGTCGGAGGGATATTCCATTCCGATGAACTTCCAGCCTATGGCATCGAGAAACCCGAGAAAGAACAAGTAGCATTGAGACTGGAATGCTCGCAAAACGATGCTTTCGTCATCGTTTGCGACGACGAGAAGAGTGGTCGAGACGCCCTCCAAGCGGTCAGTGATAGAGCCAGGGAAGCTTTAGTGGGTGTGCCAGAGGAGACGCGAACTGCGAATCCCGACGGGACAACTAGCTACATGCGCCCCCGTCCTGGAGCAGCTAGAATGTATCCAGAGACGGATGTGCCCCCAGTCAAGGTAACACCGCACAGGCTAGAGAAGATTCGTTCCAATCTTCCGAAGATGCAGGAAGAACTCACGAAAGAACTAACAGCACGCTACGGGATCGGTCAGAAGCTAGCAGAGCAACTCGTCAACTCAGAATATTCCTCAATATTCGAAGAGATCGTGACCAGCTCGAAGATCACGGCACCGACGTACGTCGCCACAATCCTCACAGAATCTTTGAAGAGCCTGGAACGAGAGAAGGTCCCAGTAGCCAACCTCAGTGAAAAACAGCTGAAGGCCGCCTTCGATCTGGTCGAAAAAGGGAAGACTGCAAAAGAGTCTGTCCCAGAGATTCTCAAGTGGCTAGCCCAGCATCCCGAAGCGGATCCTCAATCTGCCGTTCAGGATCTGAAACTTGGAATGTTGAGTCGGACAGAGCTGGAAGAGATAATCCGAAAATTGGTTTCGGAGAACTGGCCTGCTTCAATGGGGAAGTTGACAAATCTTGTCATGGGCGAGGTAAGGGGAAGAGCGGATCCTAAACTCGTCATCGAGCTACTGATGCATCATGCACTAGCAGGGAGTCAGAATAAGTGACTGACTCCCAGATTGGTCAATCCAAGAGCATGATCGGGACCGTTAACATGGATGATTTGGATCGGCGGATATTGCAAGCCTACCTCAACGACTCAAGAGTCTCGTTCCGGGAGCTCGCTCATCGTCTCGGAGTATCAACCACCACAGTCCAGGCGAGAACTTCGAAACTGGAGAAATCGGGAATCATAAAGGCCTACTCTGCGATCTTCGACCATGAAAGAATCGGATACCAACTAACCGTCTTGACCGAGGTCACGGTTGCCAAAGGGAAACTGCTCGAGCTTGAGCAACAGGTTGCAAAGATGCCACAAGTAATGGCCGTCTATGATGTAACAGGGCTGACGGACGCTATGGTGATTGCCAAATTCAAGAATCGCGACGAGCTCAGCAAGTTCACAAAAAGCCTCC
>VBBA01000016.1 GCA_005888675.1 Candidatus Bathyarchaeota archaeon
CTTTTCGCCACTCTCTATCTCGCCTCGAGAGTCTACAGGAAGAGTACGGCTGCTTCGAAGCAGCCGATGGATTCCGGGAAGCAAACCCCGCAATGAACTTCTATCATGCTGAAGCTTGCATTATTGACGATTCTGATCTTTGTAGTGTTACGTTTAGTGGCGGGTTGGATTGGTCCCGGGTTGATCCAGTGGTATGCAGGCCCCCGTGTGCAGTTTGGAATACAGGATACCAAGTTTCTGTTCGGTCTGGGAGCGATCATCTTCGGCCTAGTCAGTGTCTTTGTGGTTGAGAATTTGCCCACTGCATTAGCCAGGAGAGGCGGCTTGCCTCAGGACGTTCATTCCAGCGTAACCAGCGGCCTGGTCATGATCTCCTTCATCCTTGCAGGAATAATCCTGATAGTTTCTGCAATACTAGGTTACTAGCGGAGACAAGTGGGCAGATATTTACAGGCGAAACAGGACACACCTAGTTAATGCCTGCCCCTAGATTCGCGAGTTGCAGAACTCAGCGAAACCGGTGGAAAATTGGGCCTAACGGAAAAGGAAAGTTTTGGGGGGGGTTTGGTTGTTTAGGTGCCGGTTATTGGTTCGATGTGGGCGGCGCTGCATCCGCAGCCGTCAGCATGCTTTCCACGGCGTAACGCGCCACGGTACAGCTTCGCCTCTAGCTTCTCACCGTTCTTCTTCTCCCACTCCTCGACCGATATCCCGTATTTCTTCTGTATACGGTCTCGGTACCATTCGGGGATGACGTTGAACGAGCAGAAGGGTATGATGCGAAGGTCTGGTGTCAGGTAGTGTATGTCGCATCGTTGTAGTCTTTCCTCGTCCTGGTTGTACTTGTCCTGGAAGTGCATCATGCCAAGGAACATGCTTCTGACATGGAATTGTCCGACGCTGCTATAGTCATGCTTCAGTAGTGCGCCGACGAGTAGTTTGGACAGGTTCAGTCCTGTGGGTTGTTTCTTCTTGTCGATGAAGCTGTTGAGTTTGGTCATGAACTTGGCAGCGACCAAGTATCTGTTGGTTCCACTGTTCAACTCGTCAGTCTTCTCATCCAAGTACTCGAATAGTCCTTTGAGGTCGACGAAGCTGGTTATCGGAACAAGCTTGCGTGTGTCCTTGTCCTCGAACACATAGGTTCCGGCTCCACAGGCGAAGTGGATCGACAACTCGTACTGTGGACGCTTCGTAAACGCCTCAACGAAATGAGTGACTGGTGAGCAGCTTGGGACTGGGAACCATGCGTCGCGTGGAAGCTCTCCGTTCGTTTGTTCCTCCAGTCGTTCGATGCAGTCGGGTATTGTGATACGATATTTCTCGCGCTCTTGCTTCTTCATTCTGCCGGTTAGTGAGACGGGTTGGTAGCTGATGGCGCGTACAATGTCCATGTTTCGCTGTGCGAATCTTAGGATGCCGCCGAGCTCGTGATCATTCACGGATTTAATGACCGTAGGGACCAGTACAGCACCGAGGTCTGCTTTCCGGCAGCTTTCTAACGCGTATGGTGCCTCCCAATGATTCTTCGGGTTCGTCTTAGGACTAACACCGTCGAAGCTCATGTACAAGTTGCTTAGACCCGCTTGTCGCAGCTTCTGAGCGAGCTCTGGTTCTAGTGCGAGATTGATTCCGTTAGTGTTTAGTTGGATGTGGTCGACGCCTTCTTCCTTGATGATTCGTACGATGTCGACTAGGTCGGATCGGAGGGTGGGTTCTCCACCTGTTATTTGCAGCGAATTCCCGGGTACCGGTCGCTCTGCCTTTAGTGCCCGTACCATTTCACGTACTTGTTGCTGTTCGGGCTCGTAGACATATGCTCCTTCCAGACCCTTCTTCACGTAGAAGAAGCAGTACCAGCAGGTCAAGTCACAACGGTTCGTGACTATAATATTCGCTAACCCAGTGTGGCTCAAATGGTTGCTGCATAGTCCACAGTTCGCCGGGCAAGCACAACTGTCGATCGGCACGTTCGGAGCATGCGTACCTTTACCTTCCGACCAGTAGGTCGCGAATTTCTGGTACATGTCGTAAGATCCGAAGTATAATTCCTCGGTCTCTCCGTGCTCTGGGCAGGTCTTGCTCATGAAGACCTTGCCCTCACGCTCGAAAACAGTGCTCGGTAGAATCCTATTACATTCTGGACAGATACTTTGTGTCCGACGTATGAAGTGGCCGGTTTGACGTTGTTCTGGATGTAGCGTCTCCGGTAGTTCGACTTGCAGTAGTGCCATAGTATACCACTCTGAGTTGTGAATACCACCCCTGGCATTGCTAATAAGCGTTTGCGGCCCTTTTCGAAAGCGAGAAAGTTACACGGTAAACAGGTTCATTCCTAGTGAAGACTAGGAGAGCATGTTTTCATGTGTAATTTTCATTGTTCCCTTACTTATTTTGTGGAGAATTTCATCGAACAGCCGTGTGCTCCGCTGAGCTTTCCTTTGAAGCCTACTCCTAATGTTTCCGCGGCTTTCTTGTAGCTGCTCATGCATGTGCCGCAGAATATTGATCTAGCCTGGGGCTTGGTGAGTCCGTATGCTTCTGACTGTTCGACCACGGATTCTATGCATCCGCATCGGTCAAGTTTCACCATCCGGAATCCTTCTCCTGTTTCGATGTCATAGTCGCTGTCGAAGGTCTCGCCCATGCTCTCGGCCAAGTTCTTGCTGAGAGATTCCACGTTATTCCCCTCTCCTTTTCCCTTGATCTCCTGGACTTTCAGGCTGGCCTTCATGTCAGTTAGGATGTTCATTGCTGGCCCGATCGCGTCATAGCCGGCGGCTGTGACGAATGTGCCGACCTGGAGTAGAAGATAGTGAGCCAATGTCTTCCTCAGCATCTCATAACGTTCCTCAAGTGTTCGGGATTTCTTCGACTGAATCAATTTGGACATACCCATGGCCGTGGCTTTTTTCGCGGGCGACCAGTTCTTAAGATGTAGCAAGCATAAGAAGAGCGATACCCGCAACAACCTCAACAAGTACTCTCTCCATGCCTTTGAAGAGAATACTGAGGGAAAGCAGGACGGGCCGAAAGACCTTTTTCTATTACCGCCTTGCCAAGGAGCCTAGTACTAGGGACCCGTTTATGGCTGCTACAAGGACTCTTGCAAGGATGGAAGGCCCTCAATGGGCCAGGATAGAGGACACTGCAATACTCTGCAGCCCTCAGAAGGCTAAGCTCGACGATAATCTAGCGATCACTGTCAATTTCAAACTGAACGGTGGGATACGACGAAATTTCACCCGTGACCTATGGGAGAAAGCGTATGATGAGCATGATGCCGGACTCCTGATGATCTTCTGGGTCGAACTGTTGAGGAATCGACCGTTATTGTCGAAGCCGATCAAGACTGACAAGTTCAAGCGTAGAGCGATATTCTTCTGGACCAGAAACCCCGAACTGCCCTATCGTGTCTGGATGACCGTTGCCACCGAGTTCGAGACTATTCTGTATCCGAAGACTGAGATGGAGGCGCAGGATATGTTGTTCTCGGTAACCCGGAATTTCGAGTTGCCCGCGAAAGAATTGGGTCAGGGAAAGCATGACTTGTCAGCGAAGATCAAGGTTCGCTGGGGACGTCACGTCTTCACGGAGAGAGGAACCACGTCGGGAAAGACTGAAGCGCCCGTCACGATAGAAATAGAGTAAGCATAGACCGTCAATGCTTTTAATCAGGAACTGAGAATCTGCAGAAACAGGACCGGTCTTCATAACATGGCCAAATATGATGGTATCAAAGGGCAAGATATTCTAGAGATTCAAGAGGGAGATAATGAGTTGACGATAATCATCCGGGACAATAGATACTTGTTCGTCAAAGTCATTAACGGTAAGCTGACTACAGAATCAGTGCCCGAATAACATGAACCGGACCTAACCCTTCCGACGTGCAACCTTCTTCCTAGTTCTTGAAACTGACAATTTATCCCAGGGCAATTTGGGCCTGACACTGTAGCGCTCCTTGAGCTTCAGGGCAATATTCTCGAAACCTTGTTTGGCCACGTCGGGGTCAATTTTTTTCCATTTGTATTTTGTGTCTTTGGCCCATGTGTCCCATGTTTTCAATCGCTTCGCGTGAGAACCTGACTCTGAATGGAAGCCTATGCCATAAACTAAGATTCTAGCTTCTAGTTCGCGGGCCGCGTCTCCGAGGACACCTATCTTTACGCCAGAATCCTTCGAATAATCGTTTGTTGATAGTTTGCCTTTCTGTTGAACCGCGTAAAGCAATTTCTGAGCATTAGGGGAGAGGTGGTCTAGCTGCCAAGGCTCACGGGAAGTTGCGATTGTTAGGAATCCGGGCCAGAGCCTGCGATGGACGAACGTTGTCTTTCTAGAGAGAAGTTTCGTGAGTAGGATATCCGGCCTTCGGTTGAGAATGCCTAGAGTCTGATAGATCGTGTTTCCTTGCGAGTGTCCCCACCAAGATCCATGGATCGATTCTCCGATAATCGTACTGACTACGCTTGGGAGATGTAGGTCGGATTCTAGGATTAGACCGTATCTTTCTAGAATCGGATCGATCTTTTCGAGAAAGTTGGGTCGTTTTGGATTGGGCATGATCAATCGCTAGGTCTGATGAGTGTCAATAATCTGGTCGTGGGTCTTGACTTATAGCTTGGAAGGCGTTCGACATCTCAGCCGCTAATCTGCTTTGAGGGTCGGATGAAGTCGATGTCACGAGAACTGGATAGAATTAGCTCCGAAGTGCGGATCTGTACAAAATGTGATCTGTACAAGGAACGAAAGATAGCTGTGCCCGGTGAGGGACCCGCAGATGCTAGAGTCATGTTCATCGGTGAAGGTCCCGGCGCTCAAGAGGATTTGACCGGTCGCCCGTTCGTTGGGTCTGCAGGAAAACTTCTCACCGAACTCTTGGCGTCGATTGGGTTGGATAGATCGTCGGTGTTCATAACGAACATCGTCAAGTGCAGACCCCCGAACAATAGGCCGCCTAGGAAGGCCGAGATTGAGACTTGTGCTAGCTTGTATCTTCAGCCTCAGATTCGACTCATCAATCCGAAGATTATCGTCCCACTAGGGACTCCGGCGATTAAGACTTTGATGGGCGATGATTACTCAGCGACGAGTGTTCACGGGAAAGTTTTCAGAAAGGATGGTAGATTCTTTTTGCCGTTGTTTCATCCTGCAGCGGCTTTGTATGATGTTCGATTGAAAGACACAATGTTTGAGGATGTGAAAATGCTCAGGGAGTTATTGGACGGGAGAGAGGTTGTGGCGCAGCCGATTTCGTGATTGGGTTCTTTTTCAACTTACGAGTCTGATGGTCCAGAAGTCCTTTGAAAGGTCGGAGTCGAGCAGGTATTCGTAAGGGAGTGTGAAGTATCCTTTCAGTCCCCAGTTCTTTCCCCAAGAGTTCCGTAGGATGAACCGTCGATCATTGTCATTGTAGCCGACGACTAGGACCGCGTGCCATGCGACTGGCCTCTCTCCTGGTCTAGGAAGTCTTCCCCGTCCAGTATGACGGATCTGATGTTTCTCGAAGCTCTTGAAAACCTTCAGGCCTGCGATGAATGGATGCCCGCTGGCTAGGCATGCCTGGAAATGGTTGAGGTTCTGTTTGAGCCTTTGATACTCTAGTGCCTTGTGCTTGACAGCGAGTCGATAGTATTTCTTCGGAGGCTTCTCACTAAACTTGGTTATCCTGTAGGGCCAAAGATACTCGGGGCAGTCCCCTTGCCGGGCGACGCTCTTGATCGCGTCCCGCGTCTTCGAGCCCGAGTCCTTGTCGACTTTGCCTTCGAGGGCACGAGCGTTGTAGTAGATGAATAGGCGGCTGGGACGGAAACGATGGATGATTTTCTCTTTCATCATATTATACTGGACCGCGCCGGCAATCGCGTTGGCTGTACAACTGTGGAGATGCCCCTGATCGTACGCGGCTGGAAAATGGGGACGTAAGTCGACCTGTTGCGGTAGTTTCTTGATGAGCTCGACGAGTGGGACGTAGGGGTGATCTCTCCGATCTGGATGATCCGGGACCCAGCCGTAATGATGATGTTGTTGTGTCTGGTTTTGCAATACGGTCTAGATCTTCTTTCTACTGATCAAGAGATAGGCGAAGAGTGCGCAGAAGATTCCGCCCGCGAAGGCGAGGATTGTGCCTTCTACTATGCCTATGTTGGCGTAGGCCCAGGTGACGATCAGGCTGTATGGGTACGCGGTTATCATGGCCGAGATCATCAACGGTTTTGTCAGGGCTCGAGAGACACGGACTCCTTCCGTCTTGTCTGTTTCGGCTTCGTAAGTGGAGTAGATTGTCGTGGAGAATATTCCTGGAAAAGCTGCGGCTACGCCGCCTAGTAGTGGTCCTCCTAATTGTGAGATGGTGACGGCTGCTCCTACGACCCCTCCGCCAAGGATGACCCTCCGCAGGAATTCTTTGCGTGATGGTTTGATCGGGACGCCTGGTGTGTAGGGTAGCTTGAGCCGGACCTTGAGCACGTACAGTCCTAGGAGGAAGATGGGTATGGGTAGGATGCTGGGCGGGATTAGTGTGGGCAGATTGAGGATCGCATCCAGTGCGGCTAGGAGGAGCCATGTTGTGAGGGCGGAGAAGAATGCGATCTTGAAGCCGTGACTTGCGAGGCTGGCGTAGACGAGTAGGTAGAGGAATGTGATGGTCAGTCCGATTGGGAAAGCATAGGCGGCTCTGGACGCATTCTGTGGAGACTGGTTGAGGGCGATGAAGAGGTAGCTTACGGCGGATATGGCTGGTAGTCCGCCGATGAGTCCGCCTGCGCCACTGCCTAGTCGTTTGGCGGTGTAGGTTGTTGATCCGACCCAGATGCCACCGATGATGCTGGCGAGGAGGATCTGGAGTGTCTCGTATGGTATGGTTGGACCCACTCTTCTCTGGAGCTGGAGAAAAATAATGGGGGTGGGGGGCCCATAAGAATTCTTAGGGTATATTGTGGAAAGGGTTCAAAATCTTTTTCTAGAGAATTGTTTTTTCTCGAATCTCGCATAGGCCGTCCGATTACCTTGTCCGGCTGACGGAATTAGTCCCCGCGTCTCCGTCAACCAGTCAATAGACTCCAAATGCTTTCTGAGTGGCAGCAATTAGGATGAGGAAGTCACGTTCGTGACTCGTAGGATTGGTTCACCGGTTCGGTATAGAGGATGTTCCGCCAAACGGCCAGTTTTGACAAGAATGATTCTCTTGGGATTGAGTCCGGTTCTGAGATGATGAGGCGTCTGAGAATACTGTCTTTTGGAAGCTTTCCTTCCGAGAGCCTCTTCAACTCGACCAAGCTAATGCCTTGATCTTGTGAGCACACGAAGTCTCCTTTCGTCCGCTCGAAGAGTATATGCAGGAGAGGACTGTGAAATCATCGCCCTAGGCAGTGTCGAAGAGCTCTTCGGGTATCTCCAGAAATCCCATTGTCGATCTAGAAAGTGCTAATACCAACCCTTTCCTGAGCCGGAACTTGTGAGTTCTGTCAAGGGTATGGGTGAAGAGCTGTCCAAGATAGCTCTCGAAACCGCTTCTAAAGAGAACGCGACCTACACCGATTTTCGCCTCGTAAATTCACGAAACGAAGCTACACAAGTTGTGAATGATAATCCAAGCAGCGAGGAACTAACTTCTCTAGGTGTCGGCGTCCGAGTATTGTATGGAGGCCTTGGCTGGGGCTTTGCGGACACCGATGAAATGAACAAGGAGGGGATCAGAGAGGCAACGCTGAAAGCGGTTGCGTTGGCGAAAGGCGCGGCGAAGGTCGGGATCAAGATCCAGCTCGCAAAAGAACCGAGCTATGTTGATACTTGGTTGTCGCCGCTTGTTAAGGACCCGTTCAATGTGCCGATGGAGGAAAAATACGAGCTTCTTAATGATTGTTGCGAACGAATGAAAGCGGAGGGAGTCGTACTTCGAAGGGGAGGCTTCGTCTTCACTTCTATCGAAAAATA
>VBBA01000127.1 GCA_005888675.1 Candidatus Bathyarchaeota archaeon
ATCCTTGCTTGGGGCGCAATGTCCCTCACTGTTCAGAACAATGCCAAGGTAGTAATCCAAGACAAGAATTTTGCACCCGAAATAATTCCTGTCGGTTCAGTCTGCCCAGTCTACGGCGCGTCCGTGTACAGTGTCTCAAATAGCACTATCACAAACTTGTCATGGCCGCAGATAATCGAGCCGGGAACCGTAAGCTTACTCTTCTGTCTCGAAAATGTGGGTGCCTCAACATCGGCGATCTTCACACAAGGCACGGTAAATCCATTACCTTCGCCTGGCACTCTCACAGTTACGCCAGCAGGCAGTGTGCCCATTCTTGCTACCGGTGTAACGGCGATTACGGTGTCACTCACAGCATCGACAGGCGTTCCTGCATCAATCACCGGTACTAATTACTCGTTCAGTCTGACGATTGCCTAGGGTTCGTTTTTTCGTGCGAGCCCTTGCCGCGCTCTCAGTACTCTTGATTACGCTCGTCACGTCATCAGCCGTCGCCGGCAATACACCGCTAAACATTACGAACACTGCTACCGTCCGAGCCTCTGCCACCTTAAGCTACATTGTCGTAATAGTTATGGAGAATCATCCTTTCAATTATAGTAGCTCTCATCTAGACGGAATCATCGGAAACCCTGGGGCTCCTTTCATCAACAAGTTGGCCTTGAATTACAGTCTAAGTAACAATTACTGGGCTCTAACAAACGGGAGCATCGCCAATTACATGGCCCTGACCAGTGCGAACCTAACCTTCGCAAACAGCAATTGCATGGTACCCAGTACGATCTGTTCTACAGATTCACTCAACATTGTAGATAGGATTCAGGCCTCAGGCAGAACATGGAAGGCGTACATGGAAGACTATTCAGGCGGCTGCAACGGAGTCGGTGGTGCACTATACGCGGCCCGCCACAACCCGTTCGTATTCTATTCTGACATAAGGAATAATGCATCGAGATGCTCGGATATCGTCTCGGCAAATCCGGGGCATTCGGGTCTTCCGGATAACCAGTTCGTGACCGATCTTAACTCGACCGTGACTGCTTCCAACTTCATGTGGCTGACTCCGAACGTCTGTAACGACATGCACGATTGCACGGTTTCCACCGGCGATAATTATCTCTCCCGGCTGGTCCCTCAAGTCTTGAACAGTACTATTTTCAGGACTCAGGGTGCTGCGCTTTTCATAACCTTCGACGAGCCCGGCACCTGCAGCTATACTGTTTGTAGAGTGACCGGGATCTGGGCAGGGCCTTCTGTCAAACGGAATTATGCTTCCAGTGTACGGTATGATCATTACTCTGTCCCAGCAACTCTCGAGAGCATCTGGAACCTTCCTGCACTAACATCACATGATAATCTGGCTTTCGCAATGGACGAGTTCTTCCTCGACCATAATTCGATTACTTCCTCTCCCGGTCCGACAATTGGTTGGGGTGGACCTGGAATCAATTCAACCGTTCAGTATGGAGGCTTTGGGGCAGGAACAGCTCCTTTGAACTGGCCTGATAGTAAAGTGCTGCCGGGACAGAAGGCGAGCGATTTTGAATTGGAGGCCCAGCAAGTTTCTGGACTGGGTTATAATCTCATACGGTTGAGCATCGCTCCCGCTTGTAACCGTCCAAACCTCTCCACAATATTTGGTGGGTATAACGCGACTCAACTCGCTTTGGCGTTGAAGATCGCGTTGTACTACAATCTCTGGATAGACGTGGACTATCATGCTTACCATGACATGCAGAATAGTACAATCGCGGCTTGCTGGCTAAACTTTTGGAAACCAATCGTCCAACAGTTCAGCAATAGCTATCCGAAAATTCTCTGGGAACCATTGAATGAACCACTAATCCCGCCATTCGATCAAACCGCTGTAAATGTTGAGTCAAGCTACTATCAGCTATGGATCAACCAAGCACGAGCACTAGGCGACACTCATTCTGTAATTGTTCAAAATCTCTGCAGTCAAATCTGTACGCTAGGAAATTGGACCCTAGCATTTCCGAATGTTACCGATACTCAGAACAAAGTCTACATCAGCATCCACAGATCATTCAGTTATGCTTACTACTGGCAGACATGGGACAACGCAACAGCCGACAGTGAGGCCTTAAGATTCTATAATTTCGAATTGCAAGGCTCAATGAAGACTGGCTGGCCCGTATTAGTGTCGGAGTTCTGGACGGGCAGCCAGACGAACGGGACTACGACGTGTCCAGACCTTGTACAGCTTGGCTCGGCAGGCTACTGCAAGACGCAGCTGGAATGGGTTAACAAATTCGTATACTACATGGACCATAATACTCCAGCTAGGATTGGATGGCAGGGATGGACGATCGGCGACTGGACAGACAATTACGGCTGCACAATACTAGGAGCGCTCTCACCAACCGGTTGTCCGGGCAAATCGACAGTTCCAGGTTGGGGATACTCTGGTCTCACCCACCTTCCCTTACCGAGTCCGATCACAGCACCCATGATGAGCGCGGTAGCGACTAGTGTGGCAATAACTAACAGGGTCGTGGATCCGGCTTTCAACGCTTTGGTCACGACTACGATGACTCAGGTCTCGATGCCCTCTGGAAGAAGGGGGAAACCGACACTCAACTAGTTTCTAAGGAATATTTTGTCGTGGCTTAGTGAATCAGGTGTTTAGTTTCCTTCGATTATCCTGATTCTAGGCTTCTTGTTTCTCCAAATCTCGCTGAAGGTCATCGCTTACATTTTCGGGGGGTTTGCGGAGTACTTTTTTCTCCATTCTTGCAAGTTCTCCAGTCTCCATGATAACTACTGGTTTCTTGGGCAGAGGCTCGGTTTTTGTTTGGGCTATAGCACCATTGACAAACAGGAGGGTCCCTGCGGCGGATACGCCGATTAGTAGAGAGTCTAGTTGCCCGTTGATGAGAAAGGCTAGCATCGGGGCTTTTCCAGCAATCCATACTTGCATCCAGTAGTTGCTCAGGTATTCGTTGCTGATGATCGCTAAGAGGAAGGCTATGACTATGAACTGGACGAGGATGATTAGGTACATGGTTCGGAGGGATCGGTTGTTGATAGTGCGAATGGTCATGGCCTAGGCTCCAGATTAGTGCACGGATTCTCTTTAACAGATCTGTGTAGTCACTACTCTCGCGTGGAGTTCCAATCCTGCCTTTTGATGCGGATTCCGCAATCTTTTTTCTTGACGGTCTAATGGTTTGGGACGCGATCTATGTCCAGGACGAGGCCGATTGAGGGATGGGCTGTGAATAGAGGTCTCCGTATGCATTACCTTGACAGTAATCCTGTCGGGAGTCAGGGGCTAACTCCATTGGTCTATGTTCCGGGTGCTCTGAATGCCGCGGATGGGTTGCTTCCTGAGATGGAGGCCTTGGCGCCTCGTCGATGCGTCTCAATGGCTTTGAGAGGTCGAGGTAAGAGTGATGCTCCCATGTCTGGTTATACTTTTGAAGAGAACGTGTCTGATGTGGAGGCGGTGGTGGATAGTCTTCGTTTGAAGGGTTTCTGTTTGATGGGCTGGTCGCTAGGAGTTCCGCATGTTATACGATATGCTGCGTGTCATCTTGACAAGGTCGTGGGTCTTATTTTGCTGGATTATCCTGCGAGATATCCTCGGTTTACAAAGGAATGGATGGAGGGGATATTGGCGGACCCGGTTTTTCAAAAGCTAGCGCCGGCTCATGCGGTAAGAGGTATTCAGAGGGATTCGATGGAGATTTCTTTGTGGAATGATTTGGAGAGGATTGATTGTCCTGTGCTCGTCGTTGGTGGGAGTATTGCGGCTGGCAGGGAAGCGCCTACTGGTTCATTGTTGAAACCGGAGCATATTGAGTTGTATGAGGAGAATCTTCGTGATGTCCAGATTGTTGTCTTGGAGGGTGCTGGTCACAATGTTTCCCAGCCGGATTTCAACGCGTTTGTCGAGGTCTTGAAGGGTTTCCTCACTGGATTGGATGGGATGAGGGTCTTGGATGTTGGATTGTGATGGGTTGTGAGTTTGATAGGGCCCACGGCTGCTGGGAATCAGTGTCTCGGGAATATTTTTGATATTGCTCCCTTTTTTCTTGGATGCGATGTGATTAGCGATTGTTTCCTGACATGCTTACCTAACGAGCGTAGATGGTCTTTGCCTTGTCAGCACTAGAGATTGACATTTGCATGAGGGGCTGGCCGTTTTCAAGGGGTTTTCCAGGGGATTTCAGGGGGTCTTTTAACGAGGGAGTGTCGGATTCCCGACGAGCAAAACGGGGTCTGGATGAAGGAGTTGGTCATTTGCTGATGTTCGAGGAGAGCGGTCTTAGTCTGTTACTGTTTTCAGAATGCGGGGCAAGGTTTTCTGTGCGATTGGATTCGGGTATTTCACGTCTGTTGATCCGGCGTAAGGCTAGGTAGAAGCTGAATGCGAAGGCCAAAGTGGGTATTATCGTCAGGAGTTGGATGATCTCGTATTGGTATCGCATTTCTTGAAGGGAAGAGAGATCAAGTGTTATTGAGGAGCGTATCTCAAATCCTTGCAAGACTAGCGCCGTCATCAATATTGTAAGAGTGAGGAAAGTAATGTACGAGATCGACAAGATGATCCGGCCGGTTTTTCGGTGTAGGGCATAGGTCAGGAATACTATGCCGAGTCCGGCAAGTGCGGCGGCCATCATGCGGGCTATGTAGGATATGAGGTGTGGGTTGACTGTCGAGCTTGTCGTGTTGCCGTAGGTGATCGTTCCATTTGGAATCTGCGACAGCACTAGTGTAGCTCCGAACAATATCTTTCCAGTTGTGATTGTTACGATTGAGATGATGAAGAACAGTACGCTCAGGATTGTATTCCTGGAGTGTGCTCGGCCGAAGCTGTCGCGTCCAATGACGATTAGGAGTCCGCCGACGATGCCGACAAGATCGGCGATAGCAATGAGAAGTCCCAGAAGGAAGTTCAGGATCGATGCTGCGATTAGTGTTGCGATCGCTGTATAGCTTATTGTCAGAAGTACGAGTCCTTTTCTTGTATGGCTTGTATCTAGCTTCCTCTTCGTCTCCTCCATTTCACGCATCGTATCAGGCATGGTTTGCGTGAAGATCGGCTGATGTTGAACCGGAGGCGAGGTTGGTTGAGATTGGAACACAATAGAGGAAGGAACTGCTGGAGGAAGGAGGCCAGTGATGGATGGTGGAGAGTATTGTCGTGTTGGAGTTGATAGTAGTTTTGCGCCGCATTTCCAGCAGACTGTCAACGTTGGAGGATTACCGCTCCCGCAATTGGGGCAAATGGGTCTATCGGACAATCCTAGTCAACTCGGTCGATAGGCTGAGGATTAATCGTTTTAGGCCCTAGCATTGGAGGAGTTGTGTATTCCAAATTAGCGCTAGTCTAGGCTGATTCTCGCTTCGTCTGAGTAGTGTCAGCTAACGTGACGGTCGATAACAAGAATAACGGAATAGTTCACGGGAGCATTGTCTTTCGGAGGCTCAAAGAACGCACCTAAGAGGGTGAATTGTACCTCGGGATAGAATAAGATAGCATAGATTTATGCAGATATCTATGGCTCAATACGTCTACTGCTTAAGGTGTGCTGTTCTGAGTGAGACTCAGCCTGTCTTGCAGACTGAGCAATCGCAAAAAACGTTCTGGACCAAAAAGAAGAAGCTGGCCGTGGTTCTCGCGGTCATTCTGATAGTCGCAGTAGTTCTACTGCTATTGTTGGGCCTCCGCCCGACCAATCAGGTTTCTTCCTCAATTGTAAACTGTACGAACGGGGCGAATAACTATCCGAGATGTGACTCCTGTCCATCTGGAAAGACACTTGCAAGTAATAATTGTGTTAGCAACTGTACAAACAGTGCGACGAATCCTCCTAGTTGTACTGCGTTCAATCCATGTTCCAATGGTGCCGCGAATCCGCCAGGTTGTAACATTTTCAATGCATGTTCGAACGGAGCGAACAATCCGCCGGGTTGCAGTGTATTCAATCCCTGTACTAACGGGGCCACAAATCCACCGGGCTGCAACGTTTTCAATCCGTGTGTAAATGGAGCAACAAATCCACCTGCTTGCACAACGTTTCCTGCCTGCTCGAATGGTGCCACCAATCCACCTACTTGTACTACATTTCCAAACTGTTCGAACGGCGCGACAAATCCACCTACCTGCAGTGAATTTCCACCTTGCTCAAATGGGGCGATGAACCCGCCAGCATGTAATGAATTTCCACCCTGTTCTAACGGCGCTACGAACCCACCAACATGTACTGTGATGCCAGCGTGCACGAACGGTGCAACCAACTATCCAGCTTGCACGGTTTTTTCAACCACTACGAGTCTGGTTTGTAACCCAACAAGTATTGTCGCTCAACAACTATCTTCGACGGTTTGTACTGTTACGGTTTCTTCAACAGTGGCGGCTGCGCCTACTGGAATTGTCTCTTTCACGGGATCTTCTGCTTGGTACAATTCGGGATCGTCTTGTGTTCTGATTCCGAATTCGGGTGGATATAGCTCGGCGTGCAAGATAACAGGAGTTAGTGTGAAAGACAATGTTGGGGACCTGGTTCTGAGGGGTGTCTATGCTGGTGATGCTTCTCATTTGACAAGTTCAGGACAGACCAATGTGACGGTTACGGATCCTTCTGATAGTCATTGTAACAGTCATGATAAACATGAATTGCGTGAGCACGAATCCCACGAGGATCGAGATTGCCACTTCAGGTCTCATCGTCATGATAACGATCGCGTTAGGGATTTAGACGATCAATCTGACGAGTCAGAGAACGAGTAGTCGATATTTTTTCAGGAGTGAGGAGGACTCGCTTTCGAGTGGTTATGGAAGAAGTTGAGGAATTCAGTATTGTCGGCCATCAAAAATAGGGAGGAAGAGTTCTGCTGAGAAGACCCTGGAGACCCTGAGGGATTTTGAGACGAGCCTACTGAGGCTCAAGAATTTCTTGTGGAGTTTTTTGTTGAGCCTCCATATTACGCGATGTTAATAGGACGGATCAACCAGTATCAGTCAAGAATATTCTTGGCGGCGTCTCTGATCGGTCGATCTTCTGGTCTCCGCCTACGAAAACATTCGTGACAAGAGTCTCTGTAAGGATGACGTGGAGGTGAATTGATGGATAGAACAGAAGGTGCGCTCGTCTTAGCATTGATAACGATCGTTGCTTTGGGTGGATTGTTTGCTGGACGAGTCGTCAATGGAACCGTTAATCAGAACAGTCAGAACCAGATAGTTGTATTGGCAAAGAATCAGGCTTTCACGACTGACTCTAGCGGCAGGGCGAGTTTGACTGTGAATGTGCCTGTGACGAATTTCAAAGATGGTGTGGGAGGCTTGATCGGCAATATGGATACTGGCCTGGCGAATGCTACGGAGTTGACGGTCGTGGTCACGGGAGTGCTGCAGGGAAGCTACTGTGCTGACAATCCTAGTTCATGTGTGACGGTTCCTTTGGGAGGAGGCAATGGACGAACGTCAGCATTCACTGGCATGGGCAATACGGTCGAGTTCGCGGGAGCCCTTCCATCAACATTGAACACTGTGACACTGCAGGTCTCGGTCAACTGTGCGAAGACCTCGTGCGCCAATGTGAGCATGAGCTTCACACTGCTACTGGTTGGCAGAGGAAGCTAGAGCTTTGAGACTGG
The DNA here is from genome assembly GCA_005888675.1 of Candidatus Bathyarchaeota archaeon. Lineage (GTDB taxonomy): Archaea > Thermoproteota > Bathyarchaeia > 40CM-2-53-6 > 40CM-2-53-6 > BA-13. The sequence goes on from VBBA01000127.1 coordinate 7,630, forward strand.
TCCGGATCTGGTGGACCCATACTAGGGGCTACTGGGGACGGAACGTTCGCATGACACTGGAGGCTACGGTGAACACGGTAGCCTTACTGGCGATATTCACCTTCTTTCTCGGTTTCTATAACGTGTACAACGCGGTTAGTATGGGGCTTGCGAATGGTGGAGTGATCTCGATAAATCATGGCGTCGTGATCACCTCGGTAGAATTGAGCAGGATCAATTGGCAGGATCAGAACTCTATCTATTTGACCCAGTCTGGGAAGCATTGGTTTGACATGCTGTATGACGCGTTGAAGGTAATGATACTGGTAGTGTCGACAGTTACATTGTCGAGAGAAGTGGCTTCATCGATCAATCTGAGCAAGATAGAACTTGAAAGTAGGAGAGAGGATTATTTGATGCTATTGCGGGCTACTTTCAAGAAGTCATTGTTGA
>VBBA01000128.1 GCA_005888675.1 Candidatus Bathyarchaeota archaeon
GCCCGTCGCCAGGCCCTCGACGACTCCCCCGTCCTCGACGATGAGGTCTCCTTCAACACCACTCAGTTTCATGACAGAGCTTCTTGAAACTCGTGTATCACTCATTTTTCAGAAACCCTTCCCATTCAACAGGCGATTCTCAGAAAGGTCCGGATCATCAAAGTTATTCTTTCTCGTCTAGACCTAAACTCGTCCCCATTGAGGACTGTTTGAAACATCTTCTTCGAGCTATCGATCCTCTTTGATCCTATTAACTATCGGGCACGTTTGGTAGTCACCCAAAGTTAGTCGCAGCAAAGACACGTCTCCAGGTGCCCGATCAAGACGTCGGGCCTAGAGCTTGCGGAAATCTTCTCGTCCCAACTAGCCGCATCCGCTGGTGCTGCCACAGTTGAGGCACTTGTAGCACGAACCGTTCCTTACCATTATCATTCCACAATTATCGCACGATGGGGCATCGGATTGCGGATCAAAGGTTATCAACTCTGGTTCGTGTTTGTCGTGAAAGTTCTCAGTCGCGGTGGACGTTTTGATGATTTTGTCGGGGGGTTTCTCGAGTAATGCTGTCTTCGGTGCCATGGCAGTGTCGCCATTGGTACCGTTAGTTTCGGGCACGGTCCCGGCCAGGCCGATCGCGTCTTGGTCTTCTTTGCTCAGGAATCTGAGACCCAACCATCGGAATATATAGTCCACGATGGATTTTGCGAACCTTATCTCGGGATTATTCGTCATTCCTGACGGTTCGAAGCGAGTGTGGATGAACTTGTTCACTAGCACCTTCAACGGTACTCCGTACTGCAGAGCCAGAGAAATAGAGGTGGAGAAGGCATCCATCAGTCCAGAAATCGTGCTGCCCTCCTTTGCCATAACAACGAAGATCTCTCCCGGACTTCCATCCTCGTAAAGTCCAGCGATCAAGTAGCCTTCATTGCTCGCGACCGTGAACTTGTGAATAATCGCCTCTCGTTCGCCCGATAACCTTCGCCGGAGGGGCTTGTACACTATCTTCTCTGGAGTCTGATCCTTCTTCTTGCTTTTGCTGATGCCTGTGGTCAAGGGCTGTGTGCGTTTCGAGCCGTCCCGGTAGATCGCGATCGCCTTTAGTCCCATTCTCCACGCAGCAACATATGTTTCTACAATCTCCTCTGCTGTGACATTGTTGGGCATGTTAACGGTCTTGGATATTGCTCCAGAGATGAACGGTTGCACTGCAGCCATCATTTTTACATGTCCCATGTAATGGATGCTCCTTGATCCATTCGATGGTTTGAAGGCACAGTCGAAAATGGGGAGATGTTCCGCTTTCAAGCCCGGCGCACCCTCGATCGTATTGTTCTTTTCTAAGTGTGTGATTATGTCTCGGACTGCTGCTTCGTCGTAGCCCAGTTGTCCGAGGGCCTCCTTGACGGTATTGTTTACTATCTTGATTACTCCTCCCCCAACGAGCCACTTGTACTTGACCAGTGCGATGTCTGGCTCGATACCAGTGGTGTCGCAATCCATCATGAACGCGATTGTGCCCGTGGGAGCAATGACCGAGATCTGGGCGTTTTTGAAACCGTGTCTCTCTCCGAGGGATAGTGCCTCGTCCCACGACTTTCTTGCGGATTCTAGAATCGACTTCTGCACTCCCGCCTGTCCGATCTTGTAGGCGTGTGCCCGATGCATCCCGATCACGTTGAGGAAGTGTTTCTCGTTTAACTTGTGCCCTGTGAATGGTCCGAGTCTCTCCGAGATCTGGGCAGATATCGCGTATGCATGACCCGACATCAAAGCAGAGACGGCTGCAGCGAAGTTCCTTCCCTCTTCACTATCATAGGGCATTCCCTGCGCCATCAATAGGGCCCCCAAATTAGCGTATCCTAAGCCGAGAGGACGGTAGTCATGACTGTTCTTCTGGATTGCTGGTGTCGGGTAGCTCGCATAGTCTACCATGATTTCCTGAGCACTAATCACAATCTCAACTGCATGTTTGAACGAGTCGACATCAAATCCGCCTTCGGGCGTTCTGAATTTAATAAGATTGAGAGAGGCGAGATTACAAGCGCTGTCGTCTAGGAACATGTATTCTGAGCATGGGTTTGACGCGTTTATTCGGGCCGTGGCCGGACATGTATGCCACTCATTAATCGTAGTGTCAAACTGGATTCCCGGGTCTCCGCAGATGTAAGCCGCGTCCGCCATTTGCTTGAACAGCTCCTTAGCGTTGTAAGTGTCAGCAACCTTTCCGGTTGTTACGAACTTGGTCGTCCAATCTTTGTCTCCGACAACTGCATGCATGAACTCGTCAGTCACTCGAACACTGTGATTTGCGTTCTGGAAGAATATGCTACCGTACGCTTCTCCATCTACAGATCCATCGTATCCAGCGTCTAGGAGCGCCCAAGCTTTCTTCTCCTCGTTCGCCTTAGACCAGATGAAGTCGCGGACGTCCGGATGGTCAATATTGAGGATGACCATTTTTGCGGCTCTTCGTGTCCTGCCTCCAGACTTGATCACGCCTGCAAAAGCATCAAAGCCCTTCATGAAAGAGACTGGGCCGCTGGCCTTTCCACCCGTCGAAAGGTGTTCTCGAGACGAGCGTAACGGGGAGAGATTTGTGCCAGTTCCGGATCCATATTTGAACAGCATCCCTTCTGTCATGGCAAGCTGCATAATGGATCTCATATCGTCTTTGATGGAATTTATGAAACACGCAGAACATTGAGGCTTATCCTCCACACCAACGTTAAACCAGACTGGACTGTTGAATGCAGCAATTTGATGAATCAGTATGTGGGTGAGTTCGGCCTCGAAAGCTGATGCTTCTTGTTCATCTGTAAAATATCCTCCTTGGCGACCCCATTCAGAGATGGTCTTGGCCACTCTATCAATCAGTTGACGTGCACTATGCTCCCTCTCTGGGTTTCCAAGCTTTCCGCGGAAATACTTGGATGCAACAATGTTTGTTGCGGTCTGAGTCCAGAACGACGGGACCTCAACTCCCTTCTGTTCGAAGATGATGTTCCCTTGGTGATCAATTATTGAGGCATCTCGATCTTCCCATTTGATCAGATCGTAGGGGTGGGTTCCGGGGCGAGTATAGTGCCGTCTGTAATGAAACTCTGCCGATTCTTTCTTGCCTATTAGTTCTGTTTCCAATTCTTATTCAGGTTTCCTAGACCTTGCCGCACTCATTCTGCGGGTTGGTGAAAGTGGGACGTACACGTGAGTAAGCTATTAAGAGATTTGTATAAACCTGTCTAAAAGGGTAGAGTAGATTCAAGCATGGCTATGATTGCCGCTAATCCATCATCGAGAATGGCACTGAAGAATGAAAGGCAATTTCGCGATCGGCGACAGGCGATTTTGACTCCTTCCAATCATTCTCAGCAAGTATGTTTGTTACTTCGCAGATTTTTACCGAGTAACACTAGAGTTAGGTAACAAGTTGGAGGTAAACCCAGTTTAGTGTTTCGGCTATGCTTGGCGGAGCGAGACCAATGCTTCTGTGGTACGTCTGGATACGGCTCGTGGACGGGACTTGGCACAAGGTAGACGAGATCGCCAGCCAACTGCGCATACCCAAAAGTGCAGTTTGCTGGGCAGCGAAGTTCCTGAGCGACCACGGACTCGCAGAATATGATGAGGAAGAAGAGGTCCGCCGATTACATGATTCTCGTTCTAGATTCGAAGACATTGTGAGAAGTACAATTTCATCACCACGCTAGACCCGGACCACTAGTTACAGATGACTGTCTGAATTCATCTCCTAATCCGGCCCGAGACTCCTCCCTCCGACCAAGCCTTAATATTGAATTCACAACCGGTCCGACCTTTGAAACAAGCGTCTTGTGCGAATTCAGGCATCGCAGGTCGATACCACCTTCGATTCGGCTCCTTGTCGACGAGAATCGCCCAGGCGTGATAGACAAGAGCTGAGTTGTAGCATTGTTTCTAAAGCTTGGAGTACGGGGGGACAAATTGTCCCTAGCAAGGGCGGAACTCGTGGTTCGGATGATTGGGCAGGCTCAACCCGACGCGCAAGTCGAAAAGAAAATACTCGAGCCCGGAGATGATGATGTAAAACTTTCAATTGCCAACTCACGAGGACGCAAACGCACTTTTGACACTCAACTGAGCAAAGCTGTTTTGGAAGGCAAAATCGACTTCGCCATTTACAACATGAAAGATCTTCCACTCTTGAAAAGCGACAGCATGCTCATAATAGCTGCAACGCCCGAGCGAAGCTCTCCCTACGAGGCGCTTGTCAGTCTGCACGGCCAAGATCTGCAGAGCCTCAAGCCAGGTAGTATCGTTGGAACAAGTACGTTGTTGAGGATCGCTCAGCTAAGGAGGTACAGGCCAGATCTACGATCACAAGCTGTCGGAGGGCGGGTTGAAGATCGGATCTCAATGCTAGACCGGGGTGAGTTGGACGCTCTCATAATCGCCGAGTCTGGTCTCGCGCGACTAGGAATGTCTGGGAGAATAACCCAACGTTTGCCAATTGACGAGTTTATGCCGACCCCCTGTCAGGGTATTACAGCCATAGTCACTCGGCGAGATAATCCCAGAGCTTTACACGTCTTGAAACTTGTCAACAATCAAATTACACGCTCCGAGGCAGAGGCTGAAAGACAGGTCGAGACTTTGATGAGTGCTGATTGCAACGTGCCCCTGGGAGCGTATGCGTCCGCGAAGGGCGACAAACTACGGCTTACTGCGGCCGTTCTCTCACCGGACGGAAAGGAGATGCTCCGAGCTTCTACTCTTGGCCCGACCAATGACCCCGCAGGATTGGCCAGGATTGTTACCGCTTCCCTTGTGTCTCAAGGAGTAAGGGTACTGGAGGAGAGCTGGCGGAAAATGTACCCGTTGGTTGATGACTAGCCCGCTAGGAGCTTCAGACGGCTCCTTGGGACTAATTTGCCTAGAACTCGGTCTCATTATCTATGGGCTAGATTCTGTTTCAGTGCCTGAGAAAATCATTGTGCATTGTAGACTAGGATGACTTTCTTGCCTTCGAACTTGTAGATTGGGTCGACCCACGCTTTGTGTCTTCCGTATCTTTTCAAAGTGGATGCAGTGTGGGTCTTGTCCCCGTCTAACCGATAACCGGTCCATGTCGCGTCCTGACTGGAATATTCCGGGGGCAGATCTGCGCAATTGTGGACGATGAAGGATAGAAGGTAGGTGTTCGAGGGCGTCTCCATGTTACACACTTTGCCAGTGAATTTTTCGTGTTGTATTTTGTTTATCCTGACCCAGAAGCCGCTATCAGTCTTTACTACGTGACTTGGCTTGTTTGAGTATTTGCTCGCGTCTATGTGGAAGCGTATCTCGTATTTTGGCTTCGCGTTGATTTTCCGCCCTTCGATTATCCCTCTAGCTTCGCTCTCATCTTTGTAGATTGCAGGTAGGATTCCGATTCGGGAGCCGATGAGTAGTGCCTGGTATGCGGCTGTCTTGGATGATGTGCTGAGTCTCCATGTGTTCCCTCTTTTGAAACCGTCTCCTTTCAGCCATCCTTCGAGGAAGGGTTGAGGATCTCGTTGTTCAAGAATCCATGACGGGATTCTTTTGTTGATCGCTCTAGCGCCAAACTCTTTCCTCATGAAATCTGCCATACCCGGTTTGGAAAAACGTACAAGAAGTCCGGTTCTGTGACGGTTTAGCGTGCCCTTGACATTCCAGTGTTTTTCTGCCATCCGAAGTATGTGCTCGCCAAGTTGGCGTTCTGTATATCCGAGTGCAAAGTAGACCTGATTGCCGGTGGGATATCCTTCGGCCATGTATAGGCCTAGGAGATAGAGGAGTTCAGGATCGCCTTCCCGGTTCCCTTGGAAGAGTGGGAAGAAGACCCAATCCTTCTCTGTCAGCTCTCCTGCGGGCTTCCAAGTCTTTTTCTGCGATGGTCTGGTTTGAAGATCGTACCATCTTGATTTCTGCGGGCTCGATTCGCAGGATAAGACGGGATGCTCTGGAGTCAACCTCGTCTCTGGAAGAAGGAATGGCTTCACGACAACAAGGTCGCCAGAATAGTCTCTTTCGAAATACCGAGACGGAATTTCGTAATTTCCGTTAGCCGATACTACCGAGTCTAGCTGCTCGCCAATTGATTCTATTCCGGGGTTAGTGAACACTGAGTCTCCCTTGGGTACGCACCAGAAGGTGTATCCCTTGTCCTTGTACTTCTCGTACATTTCTCGGAAACTTCCGTAGTCATCGGTCGATATCCAACGGTAGTGATGGTACTTGTAGCGTACGCGAATCTTATACTTGCTAGTCTGCGCCTTCTTTGAGCGCTTTTTTCTTCTCTTTCTTGATTCCAATTGAGTCTGTTGACTCAACATTGTTCACCAGTTGTTTCTCCCATTCATGGGCGAGCCGGATGAAGACATCCTTGCCTGGACACTTCAATCGCTTGCTGTGGTATTGGACGAAACGGAGGAAGCTCTCAATGTCGGCGTCTTCCTCAAAGTCAACCGTCAATACGTACCTCATATTGTCTGGTCGACCGCTACCCTTCCCTTTCTCGCCGGCAAGGCTAAGGCGTTTGAGAGGATTAAGAGGATCGAAACCCGTGAGGGCCCTCCATAGTACTATCGCGTTGTCCACCGGCTTTGTGCTGCGGTGAGGACCATGATCTTTGATTCGTTTAGTATATGCTAGGCCCGGTCCGGGACTATTTTTCAGAAGAATGGACGTTCATCCAGTGACTTCCGGAGATAGTTTATATTCGTTCGTACCAGGGCTAACTCTTCAAACGTTTCGTCATCGTGACTTCAGAGTTGGAGAAGATGGTCTCAGGCACAGGAGTGGAGGGGCCGGCCTACGAGAGGTTTCACATCGAAGCAAAATCTGCCGACCACGTATACAATGTGCCTAACAAGTTTGACGTTCATGCAAAGAGACTCCGGCTTGCGGCGATGCTCATCCACGAAACAATCCGATACAGGTTCAACCGAGACATTGTTCTCAGTAGACCATGCATCTACGGCGTTTTCAGTGGCCGATTAGGCGGCTTCAAACCGATCAAACAACGATGCGTTGGTTGCATGAGGTGTGTTCAGGAGTATCCTCACATTATGCAGGTTAACTATGGCAAAAAATACAGGGAACTCGGCGATTTGCATTGGACACCCGAGTCCGTCTTTACTATTCTCTACGAATCCTCAACCGGTAAAATCCCTGTCAAAGGAATGGGGTACAAGGGAAGCTTCAGCGGTGAAGGATGGGACGGCATCTGGACGGACATGTCGGAGATCGTCCGCCCAACAAGAGACGGAGTTTTCGGCAGAGAATACATCTCAACGTCTGCCGACATTGGAAGCAAACCGTTCTTTCTCGATTTCTCATCTAGCGATGACGTGACAGGAAAAAAAATTAGGCTTCTCCAATCTTCGCTACCTATAATGCTACAACCGCCAGAGAGTTCGAAACTCGACATTGGCATTGCAGTGAAACAGTCCGCTTCCAAACTAGGAATCTATCATATGTCCAGATCTCCGCTCAACGCCTATGAGGAGGATCCTTGGTACGTACCAATCGTCGACAAAGCCAATCTTGGAAAGCTCAATCTGGACAGAGCTCCAATGATAGAAGTCGACCTTTTCACCTCCAATCGAGGTCTTATCGGTGAACTTCGACAACGGTACCCATCGAAACTAATCAGTGTCCGATTGAAAATTGATGAGGCAGCGGAAGATGAGGCTTGCAGGCTGTTTAATGATGGAGCTGACGTCATTCATCTTTGTGCTGACTATCACGGTTTCGACTATTCGAAAACCCATTCGCATATCTCACACGGGTTGAGACGGGTTCACACCCGGCTTGTAAACGAGGGAATTCGCGACCGCATTACGCTGATCGCGAGCGGCGGGATTACTCGCGCCGAGCACGTGCCCAAAGCGATCATTTGTGGAGCTGACCTTGTTGGACTCGACACAACACTCCTCATAGCACTTCAGTCGGAGTTCAAAGGCGAAACGAGAGATCGGACTGATTGCAGACTCGCTTCTAGGAAAATCGAGGTAGCATGGGGAGCTCAGCGTCTCATCAACCTCATGGCCTCATGGCACGACCAGCTGATCGAGATTCTCAGCGCGATGGGGATGCGGGACGTCAGAAGATTGCGTGGCGACGTTGGACGATCCATGACCGATGAGGAGTTGCGGGAACAAGCATTCGAAGGGATCGATAAGCTATCATGATCAACAATCAGGCCGGAATCAATGAGAAGCACTCAGAACGAATCCATCACGGGCTGGATATCCTTCCGAGTTTGAAATATGGAATACCCGGAGGATTAGGTAACAAAAGATGGACCGGCGAGCTACTCTTGGCAACCTATCTGCAAGCATCTACAGGCCAGCCGCCAAGTAACGGGCTGGAATATCGGATCGGCGATTCAGGCGGCGGATTCGACGTTCTCAGTTGGAGGAAACCTGGGGATATGCCTAGGTTAGCGACGGAGGAAGTAGATCTTGGGATTCCTCTCAATAACCGCGCTGTTGGCGCCAAGTTGAGCATACCATTCCCGTTCTATGGTGGCGGGATGTCATTCGGCTCCATCAGTCTAAACTTCATGATCGCTCGTGCGAGAGCGGCTGAGAAACTTGGCACGTACATGAGTACTGGCGAAGGAGGATATCCTGAGCAGTTGGTTCCTTACAAGGACCATATCATTACACAGGTCGCTACTGGAATGTTTGGTGTCCGCGAAGAGACTATGCAGTATGCTCCAATTCTTGAGTTCAAATACGCCCAAGGCGCGAAACCGGGACTTGGCGGCCACTTACTGGCGGACAAAGTGACCTCAGAGGTGGCTAGGATGCGAGAGTCCTCGATGTTCACGAGCCTGTACTCTCCGTTTCCCTTCCACAGCGTATACTCGGTGGAGGATCACAAGAAGCATGTGGACTGGATCAAGACCGTCAATCCTCGTGCCTTGGTCTCAGTCAAAGTGTCCACTCCAACCGATGTGGACATGGTTGCCATAGGAAGCTACTACGCTGGGGCCAACATAATCCACATCGACGGTGGCTATGGAGGAACCGGTGCCGCCCCGGAGATCGCGAAGAAGAACATTGCGATGCCCATTGAGTACGCGATCCCTAAGGTTCACAGGTACCTGGTCTCAGAAGGTGTCAGAGACGAAATCGTGTTGATGGCTAGTGGCGGAATAAGGACAGCTGACGATATTGCGAAGGCCATAGCGCTTGGGGCTGATGGTTGTGTGGTGGCTACAGCAGAGGCCGTTGCGGTCGGATGCACTCACTGCGGGAACTGTGAGAGAGGACGGGGATGCCAGGTTGGAATCACCAGAGGATAGTGAATCTGTTCAACGCCTGGACGACGAGGCTAAGATCGTTGTTGGCAGAGCTGGGACTGAAGAGTATACGTGAGTTGAGGGGGAGAACTGACCTTCTTGTCAGGTACAAGTAGGATGAATGGGATCGAATTGAGAGAGATTGTCGAGTCGATAGTTCGGTCTCGATTCAAGCTCCCGATGGTAACTGGAATGGTCGAGAAGTCTGAAGCTGAGGGTGGATGCGGCGTAATAGGAGTCGCTTGCACCGTGCCAATAGAGGGGAAGTATCTCCTTCAATCGTTGGTTCAAATGAAGAACCGCGGCAATGGAAAAGGTGGCGGAATTGCGGCCGTTGGACTCGTTCCCGAGCAACTGGGGGTTACGCGTCAAGTGTTGGATGACGACTATCTCATTCAGGTAGCGTACCTTGAGTCAAGGGTCAGGGACGAAGTCGAAAACGAATTCCTCAACTCCAATTTCATTGTTGACCATAGCTCAAGGATAGAGACGGTCAGCGACTATCAAAGTATCCAGGGTCTAGAAGTGCAGCCGCCCGTGGTTTACAGATACTTCTGCCGCGTTAGACCAGGGATCCTAGAAGAGTTCGTACATGCCAACAAACTGGACGGGATGGAGCGATCTGCTGCGGAGGACGAGTTCATCTACCAAACCAGCTACCGTTTGAACCATCGATATTATTCGTCTCTCGGTGAGAAGAAGGCGTTCGTCCTATCACACGGGAAAGATATGCTAGTCCTCAAACTGGTTGGGTATGGAGACGATGTGGTACGATACTACAAGCTTGAGGATTTCAAGGCCAACATATGGATCGGACATCATCGTTATCCGACGAAAGGACGGGTCTGGCATCCTGGAGGCGCACACCCGTTCATCGGAATGCACGAAGCACTCGTGCACAACGGCGACTTTGCGAACTATCACTCAATAGTCGAGTATTTGGCGCAGCGTGGAATCCGTCCACTGTTTCTGACTGACACTGAGGTTTCTGTTCTATTATTTGATCTTTGGAGCAGGGTCTACCATTATCCATTGGAATATCTTGTGGAGGCGATGGCTCCGACAACCGAAAGAGACTTTCATATGCTTCCGGTTGAGAAGCAACGATTGTACGGATTAGTACAAGCGATGCATATTCATGGCTCGCCTGATGGTCCTTGGTTCTTCATCGTCGCAAAGAACGATCCTAGAACTGGGGAGAAGCAGTTGCTCGGGATCACTGACACGTCGATGTTGCGTCCTCAGGTTTTTGCTATTCAAGACGGGCCAGTGAAGGTGGGTGTTATTGCTTCGGAGAGGCAGGCGATCAATGCCATGTTGCGCCGTTTGGCTGAGGATGGGAAGGTCCCGGCGAGGTTTGCGGATGTGTATTGGAACGCTAGGGGTGGAAGTTACACTGACGGGGGGACTTTTGTGTTCACTTTGAAAGATGCTGATGCAGGTGTCAAAAGGTTGGAGTGCACTGACAAGTTCGGTCGGGAAGTCGTGGTGCCCAGTGGACAATATCATCAGTCAGTCTCGTCTCAGTCAAGTTTGAGTCTGAGTGCAAGCGTGGCTTCACAACTTCAGAGCCTTGAACAGATGCATGCAGATAGGTCGAGTCTTTTCCAATATCTCGGTCCATTGTTGAGGAGTGGAGGCTTCGACTATGTGGTTGGTTTGGTCGAGGAGTTGGAGAAGCTGGGTTCTAGGGGTCAGGGGAGCTTCTGGTTTGCGGTCGAGGCTTTGACTATGTTGTACGATAGGATCTATGATAGCGGGGAAAAGAGGCGTGCTTCTCTACTGCAAGTGTATGATGATGCGCTAACTAGGATGTTCTCGTCGATTCCTCTGTTGGATGGGGATCACGCGCGTGAGTTTGTAAGGTTGGACTGGGCTTCGAGGAAGAGATTGCTTCCGCCCTTGAAGGTGGATAATTTGTTGGCGGTGGACGCGTTGGATTTTCCAGTTGAAGGTAGTGAGAGTATGGCGAGGTATCTTGTCGAGTGTTATCAGAAGGGTTGGAGGAGATTGGTGGCGTTTAATCTTCGTGGGCATCGGTTCATCGCGAACGGGCTTGGGCCTGGGACGAGTGGCCTTCGTCTTGACTGTTTTGGGGACGTGGGTGATTATGTTGGGTCGGGGATAGATGGTGCTGAGGTGAATGTCCATGGTGCTGCTCAGGATCAGGTGGCTCAGATTATGAAGAGTGGCAAGCTTGTGGTTCATGGAGATGTTGGGCAGGCGTTCATGTACGCGGCAAAGGGGGGAGATGTCTATGTCTTGGGAAATGCTGCGGGTCGGCCTTTGATCAATGCTGTTGGTCGGCCACGGGTGGTGATTAATGGGACGTGTTTGGATTATTTGGCTGAGTCGTTTATGGCTGGTGATCCGTACAATGGGGGAGGGTTTGTGGTTGTGAACGGATTGAGACCGACGCATGATGGACGTTTTGTTGAGCAGGCTTCACCTTATCCAGGTGGTAATTTGTTCTCTTTGGCATCTGGTGGAGCGTTGTATATTCGGGATCCTCATGGTTTGTTGTCGAGTGATCAGTTGAATGGTGGGCGGTTGGCTGAGTTTACTGAGAGGGATTGGGGGTTGGTGAGGCCGTATTTGGAGGAGAACGAGCGATTGTTTGGCGTAGGTATTGAGCGCGACTTGTTGACTGTGGGAGGTGTGGTCTTGTCGCCTTCTAAAGTGTATAGGAAGGTTGAGCCGGTTGTGTTGCAGGAATTGGCGTAGGAGATAGGTGTGAAAGTGAAACTGTTCCTGTCTGTGGCTGGAGAAAAATAATGAGGGGTGGGGGTCAATAAGCATGCTTAGGATATTGTGTAAGAAAGGCGTGAAATCTTTCTTGTAGCGTATTTTTTCTTATGGTGGGCTGCGGGAAAATCAGTGTTTTGTGTATTGGGACTTTTTTTTTGGTGGGTGATCATGCTCCCTTTTTCTATTCCAGGGGCTCATCTCCTCACGGTTTCTTGACAGGTTCGAGGAGCATTGTTTATGACTCCTAATATTGAGGGTTGGGCGAATTGACATTTTCATTGTCTGCTAGGCGTTTTCAAGGCGTTTTTCAGGGGACTTGTTCTTCTTAATGCGTATGGAATTGGAGGAGGGGAAAACGGGGGTTCTTCTGTGCTTAGGATTTTAGGTGAAGGTGATTCGCCTTTTTTGGCGGGATCCGTCATTGATCCTGTTTTTAGGAAGCGGTTAGTGCAAATGGCCCCTGGATTCTTGTCGTCCAAGGAGCAGGATCAGGTTACGCAGCAGAACAGGCGTGACTACATTATAGGATACGGTTTAGCATCTGTTTCCTATCTTCTGATACTAATTCCTCAGTACAATACATTGGATCGAATTATGGCTTTGAATGCTAGGATTCCAGAGTCTTCGATCAGCATTTTGATCCAGACGTATGGATCGATGCTTGGTGTTCAACTCAGCATATTGTCTGTAGTTCTCGCGTTTCAGGCAATCTCGGGAGTATTGCTCCTATTGACTTCTATTATGGGGAGGGCTCGTAAGGCTTGGAGGGGGAAATACGTCATTACCAGCATGAGTTCCATAGGATATGTAGGCTATTCGCTCGGCGTAGGATTCCTCACATCACTACGATGGGCATCCATCCTTGCCAGAATGAACGTCGACGTCTCACCAATACTCCAATCATATTACCTGTTCAACCTTGGTGCAGCGATCTGTTATCTTGGTGTTGTGTTGGTTTTGAGACGAACCTACACTCGATTGTCTGCGTTGGAAGCTAGAGATTCATTGACGATCCGAAAGGGCATCCTTTCCTAGAACTAGCTATCTAGGAACCCTGCGAACTCATGCTAGGTGGGGATCGGGTGAAGTTTGGACTGGATTCTCAAGCAAGATTCATTACAATCCTGTCTTTCTACTTCCAAGTATCTTCACATTGGTTTCTTCTGGCTTCTCAGGAGCATGAATAAACTAGTTTGGAAATGAGGGTCCGGCTTGCAAATCCACCAGTAGGATTGGTGGCGAAGTATACGAAGAAGGAACGAGAGTTTTTCTCCGATTATGCTAGGACAGTTCTGGGGCTCGTTTCAAAGCCTGAGGTCCGGATACTTCTGGAAAAATTGATCAATGTGGAAGGAATACGCTCAAACAGTATGATCGATCTAAGAGTGATGATGTTTCCGGCCATGCCTTTGAACGGGCGACCCAGGAACGTACTTCATGGTAGCTACAACCGTGACTTTTCTCAGATCAGCCTCTACCCGTTGAAACTGTCGAGAGATTGGATACGGAAGATTGGTTATGAACTGTTCAAGATTCCAGCTGAGGATCTCTCAGGTGAGGCTAGAAAATTGTTCCGGGAGATACAAGTCTCCTGCCTCTCAACTCTAGTCCACGAAGTATTACATGTAAAATTCGGCGATTCCGGAATGTCTAGATACGTGGAAGAGGCAATCGTAAGGAAACTTGAGAAGAAGTACATTCAGGAATGGAAGATAGAACTGGAGGATCTTCTTGTTTCTTAACCGATCCTAGCATAGGAGTCAATTATGCTCGCGATGTACTTCGTTCCAGCAATGAAATGGTCCGTGGTAGTATACTCGTTCGGTGCATGAGCATGCGAGTAGGCTGATGGGGGTCCGCTGCCGGTCCAGATCGAATCTAATCCTAACCGCTTCGTAAAGAGATAGTCCGGACCCGACGCAGCCATTCTAGGATAGACAACAGCACTCGTCCCATACGCAAGCCTTGCGGCTTTCTCGGCCGCTTTCGCGATCGGAGCGCTGGGGCTGGTCCTTGATGGTTCTAAGAAGCCGAACGCTTTCACCTTGATATCGTCGAATCCTTGACTGTGCAAGTGATCCTTCAACCTCTGCAACTGCTTCCTTGGGTTCTGGTCGTAGACAAGTCGGAAGTCCATCTTCAACATTGCACTTCCAGGCAGAACCGTCTTGGAACCCGGTCCTTGATAGCCCGTTTTGAAACCGCATATCGTAGCGGTTGGTTCAGTAAGATAATGTTGCAATGCTTCGCGCGAGTTCTTAGCGTTCAAGAATGTTTTCGTCCCAAATTCTCTGAGGAAGTTCTCTCCATGAAACGGGATCTTCTTCAAAAGACGAGACTGTTGTGGAGTAAAGGGCTCAACCTCATCGTACCATCCTTTGACTTTGATCTTACCGTCAGGGTCTTTGATCGTGGAGAGGGCCCAGACTAATCGCCATGCAGGGTTCTCAACTATAGGTGCGTAGGATGAGTGAAGATCTTCTTTCGCCTTCCTACAATAGAGCTCCACATACAATAGTCCCTTGACTCCAAGGCTGATCTTTGCCCGGCCTGTCTCGTCAAAATCACCATCGTAACAGACGACCGAGTCTGCTTTCAATCGTTCCTTGTTCTCTTCGATGAAGCTTGGCAGGTGGGGGCTTCCGATCTCTTCTTCACCTTCGAAGATAAACTTGAGATTTAACGGTACATCGTTCAGTGCTTTCAGGAAGCTCTCAGCCGCTTTGACGCAGGACGTGACGTTGTTCTTGCTGTCGGCAGCGCCACGGCCCACGATCTTCTTCCCATGAATTGCGGCCTCAAATGGCCCCGAGTCCCATTTCTCTAAAGGCTCCGGAGGCTGGACATCGTAGTGCCCATAGATCAGTAAAGTCTTGGACGAGCCTTGTTTCGAACGGACTTCCCCGTAGACGACCGGGTTGCCCCCCTTCTCAGGAAGGATTCTCGTCTTGATTCCCGCGTTTTCCATTAGCTTCTTGACGATCTTGGAGCATTCGTCCAACCCCTTGCCCTGGGCCGATATGCTGGGCTGGCGAAGCAGTGTCCGAAAGTCACGCAGGAAACCTTCCCGGTTGTCCTTGATATGGCCGAGGACTGAACTCAGGCTCAAGTCTTGACGAGGGTCAAAGAAGCGACTTAGGTTATAGCATCTTCTACAGACTTTCTACGGGCCTTGGACTCTCGTGTCTCTAGATAAGTCACGAGGTCTTTCGAACTAGCAGGATCTTCCGAAGTTTCCAGCGGTAAGGACAAGATCGATGATGTTGATGGTGCCGTCATTGTTTAGGTCAGGTGCCGAGACATAGGACCCGTCATTTCTGACTAATCCAAACTTGGCACCAATCGTTGACAGATCGACAATATCGACACGACAGTCACCGTTAACGTCTCCCTTCATCCGGACATTGAACAATCCCCCAGCCAGGATATTATTCGCAACGTTCGGATCTCCCAGAACCTGTTGAGCCTGGACCGTGACATTGTAATTGGCCCGGATAGCGACATTAGGGAACCAGGAAAAACGGACCAACTGGGATAAGCCTGAGGTGAGGGCGACGCTCTGCTGGGCAACAATCGTACTGTTCGTCAAAAGACTCACCAGGAAAGTTTCATTGGAAAGGCCGAAGTCCGCGACAGTCACGTTTACCATGACCGGCTGGACCAATATGACACCCTGATACGCAGTAGATCTTGACAGCACCAAGCTTGTCGCCGCCGTGTCATGAAATGGTCGGAAGACCTCGACACGACTGTTCGATAGAGCAGTACTGTACTGATTATTGTCGGTGACATAGACATTGTCCGAGTTATCAACCACAACCCCACTTGGATTGGCGAGCTGTCCAGGTCCTGAGCCAAGAGTTCCAAAGGAGGTCACGAAGGTCCCGTTCCCGAGAAACTCTTGCACACGATTGTTGAGAGTGTCCGCGACATAAACGTCACCGCCCGAATCGACTCCAAGACCCGTTGGCAAGTTGAGCTGGCCATTCTGACTTCCAAGCGAGCCCCAGGAGAATAGGAACTGTCCCGAACCGCTGAATTTCTCAACTCGATGATTACCAGAGTCACTGACATAGACGAGGCCGGACATACGATCCACGACAATCCCTTGGGGATTGTAGAATTGACCATTCCCTGACCCGTTAGTCCCCCAACTCGTCAAGAAATTCCCGTTACTGTCGAACTTTTGGACTCTAGAGCAGCCGACAACACCGTCATTGTTGAAGTCGGTCACGTAAACATTGCCTCCCGCATCCAATGCGATTCCAGAAACCCCGCAAAACGGTGTATTGTTGATGCCCTTGGACCACGCAGTGATGAAGGCACCGGTCGAGGAAAACTTCTGAACCCGGTTATTCCCATAATCTGTCACATACACGTTCCCACTACCATCGACCCCAACATTCGAGGGACCATTGAACTGACCGGTGAGATTTCCAAACCCACCCCAAGACGTGATGAGAACTCCGGAGCCCGTGCTGAACTTTTGGATCCTGTTGTTGCCATGATCCGCTACGTAGATACTATTTCCAGAATTGTCCAGGGCCGAACCTAATGGAATGGACAGTAGTCCCAGTCTTGGATAAGAGAGACTTGTAATGTAACTACCAGTAGTGCTCGAGAACTGTTGGACATTAAAGTTGTCAGGATCGCCCACGAAAACATTCCCGAGATTATCGACTGCGACACCCGAAGGCTGGGAAAAATGGCCGGGAATAGTCCCGTATGATCCGGCTGTCCAGACTACGGCAAAGTTCGTGTTGAATTTTTGGACACGCTTTGCCAGATTATCCACGACGTAAACATTGAAGGAACTGTCGACAGCGAGACCGCTAGGAGAAAACAATGTTCCACCAGAGTTGACCCCGCCCCAAGATGTGACGAAGCCACCGTTCTTCGTGAACTTGGTCACGTTGCCGGAGAAACCGTCTTTGTTGTCGGTGTTGGCATCGTCAACATACACAGAACCTTGGGAGTCCAAGGCAATCCCCATCGGCATGGAGAAGTTCCCGGGCGGTCCAAGCCGGAAGTACTTTACGAATAAACCATCATTCCGAAATATCCCAACTCTTTGGTTACCACTATCGACAACGTAGAGATAGTTGGTACTGTTGGCTGCGATACCTTGTGGATGTGAGAACATGCCATTAGCGGTGCCGTTCGAGTTCCACGAGCGGATGAACACGCCGGTCGTCGAGAACTCTTGAATCGTATTGGTAACATAGTCTGTCGCAAACACGTTTCCAATCGAATCGACCGCGACAGCCACCGGACGCTCGAACTGTCCTGGGCCTGTACCATGGTTTCCCCACATATCGACCAGGGCACCGTTCCCATCCATCTTCCCAATCCCATAATTTTGTGAATCGGCCAGGTATAAGTTCCCAGACGGATCAATAGCAATCCCATTAGGACTCGACAAACCTCCCAAGGAACCCCACTGACGAGAGTAACCGAACCCTGGCCCAGGCGATGGCGGCGTTGCGATCTGGAAGGCAGTCGAAAGCGAAGAGCCGACAGAATGATCGACGAGCAGCGAACCGAATCTACTACTGCTAGATAATGCCAATACTAGGAGGATAGAGACTAGGACAGGCCTTGAGCCATACCCTATCTTCAAAAGTTGCATGCGTCCCAATATGTATCCCCCTCACCATGTCCGCACAGAAATTAATTCATCCGTTCTTCCTGAAGGGACTATCCCTGCATTGGCTTTTCTGTTTTCCGTGTGAGAGTGACTCTGGCAATCAGTATCATCCCCCAGATACCCGTGAGGCGCCATTACCACAAGCATTAATACACAAGCAACGGTTTCAAACGCGATCATGAAGAAAATACCGAATATTACAATCGTACTAACCATCGCTACAATAATGCTCGTCGCACCAATTGGAAATGCGGGAACTGTCGCAGTTCCGACAGACTTCAACTATACCGTGAATCCGATCGCTGTGCAACTCGGTCCGATCTCACCGAACAGTCAAATGCCGAATGGACTGCCTCTTTGCAGGAGTGCAAGCCTCGGCAACATAGTCTGTTATTCGCCGAGGTTCGTCCGAAAAGCATACTCCGTTCCTTCAACCTTGGACGGTAGTGGTCAGACGATAGCAATCGTCGACGCTTTCGGAAGCCCCACTATCAGGGCAGACCTCGCACTCTTCGACTCTGTTTTCGGACTTCCCGCCCCACCCTCGTTCACAATATTCTGCGGGAATTCTCCAACTCCGCTCGATGAGAGCACATGTCCACAGGTCAACATAAACGTCAACCCGAAACATGGCGTTTTCTCGTGGACGATCGAGACTAGCCTAGACGTGGAATGGGCTCATGCTATCGCACCAGGCGCTAACATCGTACTCGTAGTTGCCTCAACCTCTTCCGGGAACGCGATAAACAATGCAGAAGCCGCAGCCATAGCCGCCTACCCAGGCGCAGTCTTCTCACAAAGCTTCGGAATCCCAGAGATCTTCCTCACCGGAAACGGCAACCCTGGTCAGGTCAAGCAGGCCCAGCAGAACTATGCCAACGGGGTAGCAGTCGGAGACACCTTCTTCGCGTCGGCCGGCGACACAGGCGCAACGTTCGGCTTCCAAACACAAATGAGCAACTTCCCAAGCTCCGACCTCCACAATGTTGGAGTCGCCGGAACTCAAGGACTCCCATACAATGCTACTGGAACACTGATGCCCTGCCCGACTTCAGCACCATTCTCCTGTACCTCTGGACTATCCGCGTATCATGGCCCTTGCGTCCTTGGACGGACCGTAGCGCCCAACTGTGTCGCTGACGGCTATGGTGGTGAACAAGTCTGGAACGAACCTAGCTTCGGCGTCGCGACTGGCGGAGCTCAAAGTCTTCTGTTCGGAGTTCCATCATATCAAGCGGGTCTCGGACTATCCTCAAGGGGTCCAGACGTGACCTACAATGCAGCGATAGACGGCGGTGTCCTAACCGTCTACAGTGGTCTTGGATTCCCCGCATTGTTCATTGTCGGAGGGACCAGTGCTGGTTCACCTCAATGGGCAGGTATAGCTGCACTTGCGAACCAGGCCCGTGCCAGTCTAGACAAGGGACCAATTGGTGATCTCAACCCAGTCCTCTACAACATCTACCACAGTACACGCTATTCCAGCGATTTCCATGATATCACAGTCGGCAACGACCAACTGGTAGGCACGCCTGTCGGCTACGCAGCCACAACTGGCTACGATGTCGCCTCAGGCATTGGCTCGCCAGTCGTCAGTCAACTAGTCGTTGACTTGGCAGCTGCATAACGAGAACAAGAAGCCCGAGAAAAAACTCTCTCTTCTCCTTTTTCTCTTTCTCCAAACTGTTTCCTAGAACTGTAGAATTGCTCAGCATGTCGAAGTAAAGCAGGTAGTGATCCTGGCTAGTTGGTTACGCTAGAGAGTATGTTAGAATACCCCATCGCCTGAAGCGTCGTATCCATCTCGACCATCGCGTTCCCAATCGGCTTGCCCTCCTGGAGAATCTTTTGGAAGAGGGATATAGCGAACGTGTCGGTAAGGGCGAGCGAGACGAGCCCCTTCCAGCCAACGACGATGGACGCACCCTTGCGGAGGAAGGCACTTGCCAATCCGGGCTGGGTCAATGTGTTGCAACCCATGAGGAAGACCATAGTACCAGGTGCGAATCTTCCCTCCATCACGGAGACGAGGCCTGGTTCCATCGAAAAATACTGTTTCCCCTCAAAGAGATAATTGCCCACCTGTCCAGTCAATTGTTCGAGTATATGGCCAAAGGGAGTGTAGCGCTCCGTTGTCGCCATATCATCGATGCCCGAGTGGGCCCAAAAGATTACGATGCGATACTTGCCAGTTGGAATTTGGCGTATCAGGTTCACAGTAACAGAGTCGTACATAACGTGAGACAAATGGGCTTGATCGAGGAGATCGAGAAAAAGCCCGCGGGAGGGGTCCTGCGTGTGAGTCATATCCAGGATGAGCACGTCGGCGTGGGGAAGATTCAGTGGTGTTGGGGGATAATGGTAGAAGCCGAAGACGAGGATCATTATCAGGATAATCTGGAGTTCGTAGTAGATGCTGCGACGGCCAGTCTGGATTCTACTTCTCTGGTGCTTCTTCCGCCAGTCTTCAATCGCATCGTTGATCGAATTGAACCGTGTCATCTATTTTGTTTCATCGACCTTTCGTTCGGACCGAATTGGTTTTGGAAAAAAAGGGGTAGGGTGGAGTCATGCACTTGGCATTTCTAGTTCTTTCTTCTTCTGCTCAATGCCATCACTGCGAAGACTCCAACCGCGGCTGCGCCTAACGCCAAGTATGGCGTGATCACGGCGAGCGTGCTGAGTGCGACTGCTGTGCCACCGAGGAGGCTGCCGGCTTCACAGTAGCCAGTCGAGTAAGTGTTTCCCGAGGATGTTGAGGCTAGATAGCAATGGGCTGGACCGGTTGCGGTCTTGAATTGGAGCTGTGTCGAGGCAATGCCACCAGCGGGGACGGTGAGAGGTTGCTTGCTTGTCGCGACGAGGATTCCACCATCGGTGAGCGAGACAGTAGTTGAGAGTGGGTTCGTTGTGTCAAGGTTGTGGATGGTCACTGTTGCTGTGACCCTTGCACCCAATGGGGCAAAGGATGGTGTGACGCTGACGCCGTAGATGACGGCGGTGGGAGAGGATGCGGCCGACACGGGACCCATGATGATGAGCATTGCGAGGATCATGCCAAAGGGGAGGCTGAGTCTAGTTGTTAGGAGATTATTCAACTTTCAAAATTCACCTCCATGAACAGCCGGGCAACTGCCATCGACTCTAGGACAGGCTTGTCGTCGGAACCTGGACAGGTCCACGATCTTTTCTTTCTCCAGGCCTCAGGCTTTTCCCGTAATAGTGTTCTCGACTGGCTGTCTACTCACTTAAGATTATCCTCTTTACAGCTCAGGAGACCCCTTCCAGGACTGGAGACTGCCGCTGTTTCGCTGCATTCTCTCCGAGAATGGGCGTGGACTTGGTTCCTGGAGTCAGCCGCCGTAACGCTTGCGCGGTGGAAGGACTTGGGATGGACAGACTGTTGAGACATTCCCAGGTTGCTGGTAACAGTAGCCAACATTGAACGGACCATAGGTTGACCTGAAGTAGAGGGTCACCTGGGTCCAGGTGATGAGAGTGCCGCTCGTCGCGTTGTGATTGTTGAGAAAGTCATGGAGTGGCGAGACGATGCTGATGATGA
>VBBA01000423.1 GCA_005888675.1 Candidatus Bathyarchaeota archaeon
GTTGAGCCCGATGGTCTATTGTTCTATTATTATGTGAAGGCTCCTCGTCGATACGAGAGAGTCCGGGACAGGGTCCTGATTGTTCTGGGAATGAATGGACCCCTGACAGCCTACCGTGTAGCCCAGGGTTGCAAAACAGGATTCTCATCAACGAAGAAGACGCTTAACGTGCTCAGACGATCGAACCTTGTCCAGGTCACCGCCCGGTCTACGATCGAGTCGACATTAGGGCTCCGTAGGACTAGGGCCGAGGCTTGGGATCTAACCCGGAGAGGACTCGAACGCGTTCTAAATCTAGCATCAAGTCAGGATTGGATGATAGACAGGATCGCTCAGAGACACATCTTACAAGCATCAAGCCTGTATCCCCCGGCGAGAAAATAATGAGGCAAGGATAATTTCGGCAGGGTCTCCTGAAAATATCCATATCTCTTTAAGCAATTGATTCGTTCATCAAAGGTAAGTAACATGACATTCAAGACTGGACAACAAATCTGGGTCGAGGGAGAAGTTAGGGACACATGGGCCGTGAGCCGTGCAGTTCTCTCCTGTACCGGATGGTTAGAGTGACCTTCTTAGGATGGAGATGTCACATGGTAATGTTGCATAGACGATGAAGGTCGCCCGCACTGAGCTGAACGAAACTGAGTATCAACTTCTCGCGCGTTACGCGAAGGAGCACAAGCTGACTGTCAAGGAGGCGTTGCGCATCGCAACCCAGAAGCTAGTTCTCGACGATAAAGTCTACCCAGACGACCCGATAT
>VBBA01000424.1 GCA_005888675.1 Candidatus Bathyarchaeota archaeon
ATCTTGACGGAGTCAATGTCCAGCCCGGAATCGGTCTCGTCCAGTACAGCGATTCGAGGTTGTAGGATTGCCAATTGGAGTATTTCACAGCGCTTCTTCTCTCCACCGGAGAAGCCTTCGTTCAGATAGCGGGTTGCGAATGATTCGTCCATTCCCAAGAGTTTGAGCTTCTCCTTCAGTACTTTACGGAATTCTAGAACTGAGAGCATCTCCTTCCCAAGATCGCCTCGCTGACCGCCTTGGTGGACGGCTGAGTATGCTTGGCGTAGGAAGGTTGCGAGCGGGACGCCGGGCACTTCGTATGGATATTGGAAGGCGAGGAATAGTCCTTTTCGCGCTCGTTGTTCTGGCTTGAGTGTGAGTATGCTCTCTCCATCGAAGAGGATGTCTCCACTTGTGACTTTGAATTTCGGATGTCCCATTAGCGTACTTGCTAGGGTGCTTTTTCCGGACCCGTTGGGTCCCATCACCGCGTGTATCTTGCCCTGCTCGACAGAAAGATCGACGCCTTTCAGGATCTCTTTGTCTTCGATCTTGACGTGAAGGTCCCGGACATCTAGTTGGCTACTCATTTGTTGATGGCTCCTTGCTTTTCACGGCGGCAAAGCATTGGGCGTTTTTTAGCTGTTTGTCTATCATTCTCAGGCTATTCTCATCTTGCGTATGACGTACGTCATATTTAAGACCCGGCTGGTGAGAGACCGATCCTCTTGTTGGCCGACGCCCGAAACCGCATCCCATACTTGACAAAGCCGAATCAATTCTGAATGTTCTCACGAAAATCGGTAAGTCCGGACACCTCGCAATTCCTGCTAATTCTAGGCCCCGGTCGGTCCTGGGATTCTGTTCCTTGCAGTTTCGGCTTCGAGGTTACAACACGGGTATTCCCCAGCGGCAGCTTAGTTTCTGTCAGTCGCCTGGTTGGGAGAAAGAAACACCTTGGCAATACAGTTAACACCGACACGAATCAAGGGAAGTCACTACCTCTTGATTCCCAAGGATCTCGCGCAACTGCTCGAGATCAATGATCAGAGTGTCCTAGTCCTCTCGATCGGAGAGTCGCCGAAGGGACAACGACTGATCTACGAGATCAAGGAACGCTCCCTGGACGGGCAGAAGCAAAAGTAGACAGAATCAGGGCTGGATCGAAGACGGCGCTACTTCCGGAGTTCTTCATACTTCTGGGAATAGTCATTTTCCTGGCGATGAGCCTGCTCATTGCCTTATTCGACTTTGACATGCCCTCATTGTTTCCGTATCTTTTCCAGGGAGCAGCGATCATAGGTCTCGTGCAACTCTTCGTGACCCAAGGCTTCATCAACGCTGGTATTCTGAGCCGGGCAGCGACCGACGGCACTCGCCTCTCGCTCAGCGTCGTCTATCTCACGTCAGCAGTTTCCACTGTGGTTGGCCTCAACGTCTACCTTGCGGTAGTACGCCGGAAGATGGCTCTAGCATCAGTCTTCTCGGGAGCACTGACAATGCCGATATTCACGATCTCAGCGCTCTTCGCCTCTTCATTCATAGGAAGTGGTGGAGAAGTAGTCCTCTCGCCAGCTGTGCTGGTGATCGTGGCAGTCTTGATGCTCGTCGTCAATTTCGGCATGTTCTGGTTACAACGTTCGGCGGTAAGGAGCATTGCTAATCTTCCTGGCGAACGGGGGTTATTGCAAACAGGTCCGGTGTCTATGCCTCTGGAAGCGCCAGCAACAGACCTGCCTTCAACGGAGCAGACAACGGGCTTGCCCTTGCAACTGCGGTCTATGCGAGTAAACGACGATTGGGAGGAGTCTCCGACGAAAGAAGAGGGTGAGCAATAGAAGATGAAAA
>VBBA01000129.1 GCA_005888675.1 Candidatus Bathyarchaeota archaeon
TCAGTCGGACCGTCATTCCCTTAATTCAATCTCCAAGAAGCCTTCACGCAGGAAGCAGCCCGGATTATGAAGCTTCATCATCGCACTCGGCCCTCCAATAGGGATCGTCACTAAGCCCAAGCTCGGCTGGTTCCAAATCTAGGAAAAAGACTGAAGAAGAGCCGCATTCTTGCTTGCTAACGTGGTTTCGAGAGGGTCAGATAGGCTAAACCTGGACGTTTTATTCAGGGTCCCAAGCATCGCCGGATTCGACATAAAAAAGGACGGGACCAGACTAGCACTCAATTCAAACCGTACTGGACAATACGAGATTTACCTCTACAATCTCAAAACACAAGAGTCCAAGCAGATCACGTTCGCTCCCGAGGCGAAGACTGCTCCAAGATTCTCTCCAACACAGCAGGAACTTGCGTATTCACATGACTACCAGGGAAACGAGCAGTTCGATATTCTCCTGATGGACCTAGAAAC
>VBBA01000130.1 GCA_005888675.1 Candidatus Bathyarchaeota archaeon
TCAGCCCCTTTGTAGACTGGTCCCCGGACGGACAGCGGATGGCAATATCATCCAACAAGTCCGGTAAGTTCAGCATCTACACTCTCAACCGGACAGGCGGCGAACCCAGTCTAGTACACGATCATCAGTATATCGACTACGACCCAGAATGGTCGCCAGACGGCAAGAAGATCGCGTTCACTTCGCTTGTCAAAGGCCAAGACCAAGGAATCTTCATGACAAATCTCTCCGACCATGAGACGACTCAACTCGCAAACTATGGCCACGCAGTCGAATCCTCATCACCAGACTGGTCTCCAGACGGACACAAAGTGGCCTTTGAATCAGCAGACAAAGGAAGCTACGACATAGGCGTCTATGACGAATCGGACCAAAAAGTGGAATGGGTAACAGACGGCAAAATGGAAAGAGACTCGCCCACATGGTCGCACGATGGCAACATGCTCTCCTATTTGGAGAATCAGAACAGCAACCTGGTCATCAGACTCTACCGTTACGACACGGGAGAGACCGACACGATACAGTTGATGCCTGGAATCCACTCCCACATCCGCTTCTCTCCCGACAACAAGACAATCTATTTCCTGTACAGCGGACCAAGGAACCCAACGGATCTCTGGTCCCACAATCTCGACTCAGGCCAGTTCAGACAGTTGACAAAGTCACTCCCGGTATCGCTTGACACGTCGAGCTTCGTCTCCCCGACCAATGTAAGCTACAAGAGTGTTGACGGAAAGACCATTCCCGCACTTCTTTACAAGCCCGGCAGTGAAAGAGGAAAAGGGAAACCTCCAGCCATCGTATACGTCCACGGTGGACCCACAGCGCAGTTCATGAACAGTTGGAACCCACTCGTGCAAGAATATCTCGACCAGGGCTTCATCGTAATCGCGCCAAACTATCGCGGCAGCACAGGCTACGGAAGGGACTTCCGTGAGGCGAACAGATTCGTCATGGGCCAGCTCGACCTTGCAGACGTTGTGAAGGGCGCAGAGTATTTGTCGAAGAACAGTTTAGCGGACCCCGCCCGAATTGGAATTACGGGCGGCTCGTTTGGTGGATACCTGACGATGTGCGCACTCGCAAGATATCCAAGTCTCTGGGCCGCAGGCTCAGCAATAGTCCCGTTCCTGAACTGGTTTACCGAGATACAGAACGAGCGGGACGATCTAAGGTATTGGGATATGCAGAACATGGGCGACCCGGAGAAGGACAAAGATAGATTGCGCGAGGCGTCCCCGATCTTCTTCATCGACCAGATACGGGTCCCCGTCCAGATGATAGCAGGCGCTCACGATCCCCGCTGCCCACCTTCAGAGACCTTGCAAGCGCAGAATGAGCTGAGGAAACACGGTAAGCAAGCGGACGTTGTAATCTATCCAGACGAAGGGCACGGCTTTTTGAAAATGGACAACCGGGTCGATGCTTACAAGAAAAACGTCCACTTCTTGACCGATCGTGTAAAGAAGATCAGCTAGTGGACTGCACCAGCATGTTTCGGGGCAGATGATTTAAGCAAAGCCGATTTCCACACCACTGAGGCCAAGGCAGCTCGATGAGTAAATCGCGAGGAACTGGAAAGAAGGGCGCTATCCACTCGCTTGAAGTAGACGCTAGCAAAGGAATCATAACCTCCTTCGGTCAACGATTCCTCTTCATTCCGGTCGAGCTGATACACTCGATAGAGGATAGACTCGCAGACATGGTGGGTCCAATGACCGCCACAAGTTTCCAGTACGAGATTGGCAAGCGAGGTGGTAGCCACTACATTCGCATGGCTCAGAAGGCAGGATATGATATCAAGAGTTCTAAGGATGTAGGAATGATCGCGGCGAATCTTGGAACTCTTGGAGGTTGGGGGAAGCTCACGGTTCAAGAGATTGATTTCAAGAAAAAGCTGATACGGTTAAGATGGACGAACGGGGTATCGGTCAGGCCTAACAAGAAAAGTAAGACGCCCGTGTGTCATTTCGGCCGGGGAGTCTTGACGGGTGCGTCTGAGGCGATGTTTGGCCGGAAGTTAGAATCTATCGAATTGACCTGTCAGGGTAAAGGTGACGCTTACTGTGAAGCCTTGATCGGGCCGCCGGAGAGTGTTGCGAGATACGCCGAGACTGCCGAAAAACAGTAATAGATGACTAGCGAATCTTTTCGCTGATCTCCATAGCATCTTCGCCGCCCGCATATTCTAGTCCGGTTTCGACAGTCCGACTCTTGTAAGAGTCGCTGTTTCGAATATAGTCTAGAAAATCTTTCATCTGACTCGCGAATACTCCGACATTGTCAGCGACGACGACGCTGCCTTTGTGAAGATTCTTCTCGACAGCTTTCAAGTACGCCAAGTATTGCTCCTTCGCCGCGTCTAAGAAGACGAGATCGAAGCTTCCCTTCAGTCTCGACAATACTTGTGTTCCATCACCTTGAACTACTTCGATTCGATCCTCCATCCGGGCCTTCTTGATATTCTCCCTGGTGACGCGGACATGCTCGGGATCGAATTCGACAGTAGTAATCTTCGCCGTTGGTGCATTCTTGCCCATCAGAATGCAGGAGTACCCGTAAAGTGCTCCGACCTCGACAATCCTCTTCGGCTTCGCTTTCTGAATAACCCCAGCTAGAACCTTCCCCTTGACGGGACCGATTGACGGAAGGAATTTTCTCTCCCCCAACCTCTCAATCTCCCTCAGAACCACATCAGCAACATCCATGGATCGTAATCACCGATCTTTGAACGCGAAGACAAGTCTCGTTTAAAGTCGATCAAAACGGTTCTGCAGCCGAGTATGTGCCGTAAGCTAATTCTCTAGAGAACATAGGAGAATCCGTTCCATGCCCAAAAGAGAGGCGATTGACCCTCTATTGTCGAGGAACAAGGCGAATCCCAAGGATGCAACTAAGGCTGTTGAAAGGCAAGATACACAGAGCCAGGGTCACAGCCGCCCTCATGGACTATGAGGGAAGCATAGAAGTCGACACCTTTCTCCTTGACGCGGCAGGAATCCGCAAGTTTGAGGAGGTCAATATCTGGAACCTCACGAACGGTGAACGATTCACAACCTATGCGTTACCAGCGAAAAGAGGAAGCGGCATCGTCGCGGTCAATGGAGCGGCCGCGAGAAAGGTCCAGCCGGGCGACGAGATAATCATCAGCGCCTTCGCAACCGTCCAGGAAAAGGAAGCTGAGAACTGGAGTCCCCGAGTCGTAATTGTCGACGAGAAGAATAGGGTCAAGCCGTTAGCTGGCGTCGCTGAACACTAGACGGACACCAGTGGATCTTACTTCAAGGGTTTTACAGCGCTGACAAAAGCGCTGAACACGCCTTGACTCGGTCCAGACATACTTGGACGAAGCTGCTTGAGATAGACTTCTGTGAAGCCAGCATCTTCTAGCATTTCCGTGTAACGAGACTCCGTTACAGCTCCGGTTATGCAACTACACCATTTTCCCGGATCTCCCTTCTCTTCCTCAGAGAATGGCCTCACAGCAACCTCGTCGGCTATGGCTAGTGCTCCGCCTTTTCGAAGAACTCTTGACATTTCCTGAAAGACCTTCTGTTTGTCCGGGCTGAGGCATATGACGCAATTACTCATTATCACGTTCACACTTTCATCATCGAGAGGTATCTGTTCGATCTCTCCAAGCTTGAACTCCACGTTCGCTGCCCCCATTCGCTTTGCGTTAGCCGTTGCTCTTTGAACCATCTCTGGTGTCATGTCGAGACCGATAACTCTCCCTGTCTTGCCAACTTTCTTGCTCGCCAACAAGACATCTATGCCTCCACCGGAACCTAGGTCGAGGACAACATCGCCTTCCCTGATCATGCCAAGCCCGGTTGGGTTGCCGCAGCCGTCCGACATAGCAACGACAGACTCCGGTAGAGAAGCCAGCTCCTCAGCAGAGTAGCCATATCTCAAGAGCTTATCCGTCTTCGAAGAGTCACAACAGCCCGCAAGCTCAGTCTCTTTCGCAAGAGAAGAATAACTCTCTATCACAGCAGTCTTGATCGTCCGCTCTTTCTCCTCCAATGTAAATAACCCCAATATCCACGTTGAGTGTTGAGCGTTCCTAAAGAGACTAACGCCACTTACTAACCCAGTCAATACTAGCTTACCGAGACGCCTCTATCCCGCAACTCTCGAGAGCGCAAAGAGGGGAGCTTGTTGAATTGGTTAGCCTCATATCGGATCATGCTACTATCTCGATAGGATGAGTCCAAGGTGACTGTCGAGATCGGCGTCTTCAGAGTCAGCTTATGGTTCAAGAGACTATTCGCAGATCCACGTCTCTTCGAGAAGAACGCCAATCTCGCTAGGCAATACTTGGAATCTGCTGGGCTGTCGGAACCAAAAAGTCGGTACATAATCCAACCCAAGCCTACTGCAATCACTGACGAAAAGAGCGAGCCCTCGAAAATTACAGGCGTTGCAAAATACATCTTTCAAGAAAAGAAGACTCGTTCAGAGTATATGGAGAATACTAATCTTGTGATCGATTATCTCGATGTAGGCGCCGATCTCTCGCCAGATCAGCATCACCAATATTGGGCGAAACAGAAACTCTGGACGATGCCCTTCGTTCTGAAAAACTTCAATCATCAACTAGTCAAGCTGAATATTCCTGCTGTCGAGGAACTCTACTCTATGGTGAAGGAGAGAGCACAGCCAACTACCATAGCGAGCGTTGAGTTGAACGACGTGCCCCATGACCAGTTTGATCTTGCCATGGCCTATTTGGAAACCCATCTTGCAAGGATTGCAGAGAAGGATTCGGTAACATTGGAGGTCTACGCCTCTCGCGACCTTGAACTCAGCGAGAGAGAAGCTTTGGATAAGCGTCTTACCAGAGAATCGACGGCTTCCACAGTCTACCTGATATTAGGAGCAGCTTAGGGGATTGGTTGTTCAGACGATTTGCTTGTAGCCTGCGACGAACTCCGGGTCTATTACGCCGGATATTATTCTCTCCGAGCCGTCAGGCATTATGATTGGGGTGCCCGCCGCATGATAGGGCAGTTCGAAGTTTTCGAGTTTCTCTGGATTCTCCACTTCGAACAGTTTCTTGCATGAGCCGTTTTCGTAATGGAAAGCATAGAGTTTCTCGATCTTTCTAACTCCGAAACCACCCGCTCGTCCGCCTGCCGCAAGGGATCCTTCGGGTAATTGTAGAACGAATATCGAGTTCTTCCCTCCGAGAGCCTTGAGGTCTACCGGATTCTCGGCTACGAGGATTCTTCTTCCCTTCTCTCCGAGGAGATGTGCTAGCTCGTCTAATGCTGCCATAGTCGGATACCTTGGAAGGTTGGTGTAAAATGGGTTTGCTTGCTGCCTAGTTCTCTAGAGGAAGTTGATCGCTGCCTCTTTTCTCGATCCCCGAAGCATCCTCTCGATCTCAGCCCTTTCCTCATCGGTCAATGGGTTGTAGAATCTGCCCTCGGGTCCAGATGTGGCATATCTTCCCGCCACAAGGTAGATCTCTTTGGATGTTTCCTTTAGTACAGTGACTCTGTTGAGACCATCCTTCTCCGTGTACATGTACATGGGAATCGAGTCGTATTTCGGGATGTCCGTTCTCGGAAGTAGTTTCCAGGGGATGGCTGGCATGGTTCCGTCTACGGCAATCTATTGAGATGTATAAATCAGATTTTCTCTAGGCTATTGCATGTCTTCGGAATCGGAGCACGCTGAAATTGCCGCCAGCGCATGCAGATATTGATGGGTCTTGGCAGCCTCCGACTGGGATGTGTAGGAACATGAGGAAGCTTCTTCGGCCGAGTCTTGCCATGAAAGTTGTGAGCATACAGTTTCCTTGTCCAGGAGGCTCACGGGAAATGTCGAAGAGAATCTGCAATACTGGATTCTTGACGAGGCTGCTCGTAATGTGTAGCTTGAGAATCGGTATGTCGGCGATTCGGTCTTCGCCTATGGCCTTGAGCCACATCAACCTCTTCTCTTCCTTGGGAGATCTAGACTTTCAATTGTCCGGATCGTCTGAGGTTTTCAACTTGACCCTGGGTATATCTGAAGAGAATGTCTCCTCGCGAGGTCTGGAAGTCCCATGGAGCAACTAGAACGGTGTCGCCCATTTTTATCCATACACGCCGTTTCATCTTTCCCCTGATCCGACAGACTCTTTCTACGCCATCGGCGCATTCGACCAAGACTC
The DNA here is from genome assembly GCA_005888675.1 of Candidatus Bathyarchaeota archaeon. Classification (GTDB taxonomy): domain Archaea; phylum Thermoproteota; class Bathyarchaeia; order 40CM-2-53-6; family 40CM-2-53-6; genus BA-13. The sequence goes on from VBBA01000130.1 coordinate 6,164, forward strand.
GATCGTAACCAAGTAGATTCTTGACTATGCCGAACATTTGTCCTGGGCCTGGCGTTATCATTTCGCTCAGGTTTGCTTCGCTGAGGACTTTTCGCTTTCCCATTCTCTTCCTTCTCCTTCAAAGGATGCTGGTGTAGTATTAAAACTGAACAGCACCATCAGTATCCTTCGATGGATTTGTTGATGTTTCTACATGGGCTAGTTCGAGCCTAGCCAGAAATGAGTGAAGGTCGATCTTATTGTTTCCACTTTATCGAGCAGCCGAAAGGACGGGTCTCACTAACCTCCGGCGATCGACCAGCCAGAATCGCGTCCAATGCGTTTCTAAGATCCCGAGTCTTCACAGCCGACGGTTCTTTCCAATTATCATCGATCCTGCCCTTGTATTGTAGAGTCCTGTTCTTGCCAAAGACAAAGGTGTGCGGCGTGCAGATCGCTCCATAAGCCTTGGCAGTGTCCTGCGTCTCATCGCGAACGTATGGGAAGTTGAACTGTTTCTCCTTCGCTCTCCTGATCATATTTTCAAAACTGTCTTCCGGATAGTTCACGTCGTCATTGCTGTTGATCGCGACTAGCGTGATGCCTTTCGACTGGTAATCATGCTGAATATCGACTAATCTCTTCTC
>VBBA01000414.1 GCA_005888675.1 Candidatus Bathyarchaeota archaeon
AAGCGGGTCATTGCTGGGGCTCGAGGAGAGCCGTGTTAGTCATGCTATTGTTTCAGTATGCGGGCAATGTTTTCTGTGCGGTTGATTCGGGTATTTCTCCATTGTTGATCCGGCGTAAGGCCAGGTAGAAGCTGAATGCGAAGGCCAAAGTTGGAATGATCGTCACGAGTTGCAGAATCTCATATTGGTATCGCATTTCCTGCAAGTAAGCAAGATCGACTATTATCGAGGAGCGTATTGCAAATCCTTGCAAGATTAGAGCTGTCATCATTACAGTCAGTGCGAGGAGAGTAATATACGAGACCGATAAGATGATACGGCCGGTTTTTCGGTGTAGGGCATAGGTCAGGAATACTACGGCGAGTCCGGTTAATGCGGTGGCGATCATGCTGGTTATGTAGAGTATTATGTACGGGTTGACTGTCGAGCTTGTCGTGTTGCCGTAGGTGATCGTTCCATTTGGAATCTGCGACAGCACTAGTGTAGCTCCGAACAATATCTTTCCAGCTGTGATTGTTACGATTGAGATCATGAAGAATACTACGCAGAGGCTTGTATTCCTGGAGTGGGCTCGGCCGAAGCTGTCGCGTCCAACGACGACTAGGAGTCCACCCACGATGCCGATGAGATCGGCGATGCTGGCGAGCAGTCCCCAAAGGAGATCTATCGTGGATGCTGCGATTATTATTGCGATGGATGTGTAGCTTATTGTGAGAAGTACGAGTCCTTTTCTCGTATGGCTTGTATCTAGCTTCCTCCTCGTCTCCGCCATTTCATGCAATGTGTCAGACGTGTCATCTGTGTAGATGGGCGGGTATTGGACCGGCGTTGAGGTTGGTTGAGATTGGAACGTACTGGAGGAAACAGAGAGAGTTGCTGGAGTAGTGAGGCTTGTGATGGAGGGTGTAGGATGTTGTCGTGTCGGAGTTGATGGTAGTGTGACGCCGCATTTCCAGCAGACAGATAACGTTGGAGGATTGCCGCTCCCGCAACTGGGACAAATGGGTCTATCTGACAATCCTAGTCAACTCGGTCGATAGCCTGAGGATTAATCGTTTTAGGCCCTAGCATTGGAGGAGTTGTGTATTCCAAATTATCGCTAGTCTAGGCTGATTCTCGC
>VBBA01000415.1 GCA_005888675.1 Candidatus Bathyarchaeota archaeon
TACGGCTATCTTGTACTTGCTAACCGTGTTCTTCCACCCCTTCTACTGCTGCTCGGCCTCCGTCTCTTTCCGGCGTTAGAACGAAGTGAACCTAGAGGCATGTTCTTGATGACTCCTCTCTTCATCAATAGGTCCGCTGTCCTTCGAGACTTGCTGATTATTGTCTCGGCGCGTTCAAGGAACTGTCTTTTGTTCAGCTTTAGTCTGGCGATGCCTTGGCTGACTGCTGCCAATCCGACAGCTGCTGCTTCTCTTGGGTAGACTTCCCACTCGCTCATGTAAGGTATGATGTAATCCTCTTGCAAGCCCTTCTCCTCTGCAATCTTTGCTAGTTCCCTCGCGGCGGCTATGCACATTTCATCGGTGATCGTTTTTGCCCTAGCGTCTAGGGTCCCGCGGAATATCCCAGGGAAGCCGAGGGAGTTGTTGACCTGGTTCGGAAAGTCGGATCGACCAGTTGCAACAATCCTTGCCCCTGCCTCTTCCGCCTCCCATGGCCATATCTCGGGGATTGGATTGGCGCATGCGAATACGATCGGGTCCGTATTCATCAGTTTGACGTAATCTCTGGAAATCGTGCCTGGGCCCGGTTGAGACATTGCGATTATCGCGTCAATTCCTTTCATCGCTTCTTTCAAATCACCGTTCCTGTTTTCTTTATTGGTGATGAGGCACATGTTCCATTTCACCGGATTCTTCTCCTTGAGATCCGTTCGGTCTTTGCTGAGTATCCCTTTGCTGTCAACCATGAGGATGTTGCCAGGGGTGACGCCTGCCGCGATTATGATGCGCGCGATTGCGATGTTGGCCGCTCCAGCACCGAGCATGCATATCTGAGCCTCAGACATCTTCTTTCCAACGATCTTCAGTGCATTCATGAGTCCCGCGCACACGACAGTCCCCGTTCCTTGCTGATCATCGTGCCATACCGGTATTGGCATATCCTTCCGTAACGTGTCGAGAATGTCGAAGCACTTTGGCTGAGCAATATCTTCTAGATTGATTCCGCCGAAAGAAGGCTGTAGCCATCGGACCGCGTTCATGATCTGCTCAGGGTCCTTGGTCCCGAGACAAATCGGGAACGCGTCTACGCCGCCCAGGTACTTGAAGAGTAGGCTCTTCCCCTCCATTACTGGCAGTCCTGCCTCTGGGCCGATATCTCCTAGACCGAGGACTCTGCTACCATCTGTTACGATTGCGACGTTGTTCCACTTGTTTGTGTAATCGAATACTTTCTCCGGGTGCGCCTGGATATCCTTGCAAGGATCTGCCACGCCCGGCGTGTACCAGACGGCAAAGTCGTCGTAGCTGTTCACAGGGACTTTTGGCGCGATCTCGATCTTCCCATGGTATACTGGATGATACTTCATCGCGAGTCTGGCAGGTTCGTAGGCACGTTTGAGCAGCTTCGTCTCTTGACGCATCATTCTCACAACTGCTTCCTTATGGTCTCTCATTTGGTTGCGGATTGATAGATGGATTTAACAGTGTTGAGGATGTGCAGCCTCTAGTAACCCTTATCAGGGATGCGGAAGACCGAGGTCGGAAAACCCGAAGGCAAGTGGATCAAGGAGATTATGGATCATAGATGCCCTACGAGTACCTTCAGCAATTGTGGAGAAAGCATGATCCTGAGCTTTTGGGCTGGCTGAGGCAAGAAGCCGTCGAATGGCGGCGGGATCCTGTAATCATGCGCATTCGTCGACCCACTCGGCCGGATAAGGCAAGAATGCTGGGGTACAAGGCGAAACAAGGCATCATCATGATTCGAGTACGTGTCCGGACGGGTGGAGCTAGGAAGCCGAGGCCGGCTTCGGGAAGGAGACCGAAGGCAATGGGCTCCGCGAAATTCACGAGGGCAATATCCTCACAGAGGATTGGAGAGAATCGGGTCTTGAGGAAGTATCCGAACATGACCTTGAAGAATTCCTACTATCTGTTTTCTGATGGTAAGAATCACTGGTACGAAGTGATTCTTGTAGACCATTCGCATCCGGCAAATCAGGACTAGGAACATTATGACAAGAATGACACAAGGGAATGGTTTGGTCTTGGGAAACAGTTTCGAGGCAATGGTCCAACGATCCCAGAAAGGCCAGGTCTTCCTGCGAAAGGGACGCGGCTTCTCGTTGAGCGAATTGAAGAAGGCGGGCCTTGACGTAGATGCAGCGAAAAAGATGCATCTTATGATCGATCCGAGACGGCACACGATTTACGATTTCAACGTCGACAAACTCAGCAAACTTGCGATCGAGAACCGTGCCATGTTGAAGAAGCCCGTGGCCACAGAAAGGGCTGGGTCAGTGGACGAGGAGGCTGAGAAGGTTGAGGCCGTCGAGGCAGCTGAATGAGCTCCAGGCTCCTAGACCAGCTCACAAGCTTTGGACGTAAGGTAGACCCAGTCATTATCCAAGCCCTTTCCAGATCATCTAACAGCACAT
>VBBA01000421.1 GCA_005888675.1 Candidatus Bathyarchaeota archaeon
TGACCGAGCATGAGTTCGACCATGTCTTCATCGGAAAATACGATGGAAAACCAAAGCCAAACCCGAGGGAGATCGCCAATTGGAAATGGGTTTCAGTGACTGACTTGAGGAAGGATCTTAGTAAAAACCCGGACCGTTATACTCCGTGGCTGAAGATTGCCTTGGACAAGCTTGTCCAAGAGGCCAATTTAGCCTAGTTGCTTCAAGATACCTCGACAATCTACCGCACTGGCGTGCTTAGTTGACGGAGCAAAAGTCGAGCAGTCTTCACAAAGAAGTCACTCTCCGATATGCCGTTGCGCTCTACATGAGTTCTGTGCTGGGCTCAGGGATACTCATACTTCCCGGGCTGGCAGCCCAGATCGCGGGACCGGCGTCCCTCATTGCTTGGGTTGGTCTCTCGCTTGTCAGCTATCCACTTGCCTACACTTTTGCAAGTCTCTCGTCCAGAAAGCCAGAATCAGGCGGTGTCTACTATTTCTCCCGTGAGAGCTTCGGTCCAAGAGTCGCGACAGCGGTCGGCTGGCTGTTTCTTCTATGGTATGCGGCTGGTGCCCCCGCTGTTACTGTAATAGCTGCTTCATATCTTGCATATGCGTTTCCACTCAGCCGTCTCGAAATCTATCTCGTCGCAGCATCACTTCCGCTCGGGACATTCTTGATCAATTATCGGGGGATACGTGTCAGTGGACGCGTCCAGATGGCAGTAATCGTAGCAATCACCGCACTCCTATTGGCTGCAGTCGCAGCCTCCGCTCCGAGAATCAAACTAGAGAATTTCTCCCCCTTCTTTCCTCACGGGATAATCTCGATCGGAGTTGCGGCGGCACTGATCTTCTGGTCATACCTAGGCTACGAAAACGTGTCGAATGTTGCGGAGGAGTTCAAGAATCCAGGGCGTGACTTCCATCGAAGTATACTTCTCAGCGTCCTAATAATCAGCGCCCTCTACGTATCCGTCGCAATTGCCGCTGTCGGAAGCAGGGCCTATGAGGCGGGAGGCAGCATAGCTCCCTTTGCCGCAATGCTCTCGAACGCGCTAGGACTCTACGGAGCCATCGGCACAGCGATACTGGCGGTCATCATAATTTTTGGAACCGTGAACGCCTACACGACCGGTATGTCCCGGGTAATCTATGCTACTGCGAAGGAAGGAGGTCTTCCAAGAATCCTGAGTCAAATCGACGCCAAGTCTGGGGTCCCTCGTTCCTCGCTGGGCCTGCTCTTGGGATTATCATGGCTCTCATTGGCCTTCTTCTATTTCTTCAACGCGACTCTGGAGACCGCACTTCTAATTCCGAGCGGAGCCGCAATCCTCGTCTATGTAGTAGGCTCGGCCTGCGGAATCAAACTCTTGCACGGCAAAGGATGGAGAGGCCTACTTCCCTGGATCTCACTCGGAGTGTCCCTGATTATGCTTCCATTCGTCGGCATGTTTCTCCTGATAAGCATAGCAGTTGGTATAGCTGGTCTTCTATACAGAGGAGGAGTCAAGAGCTCACCCAATAGAGAATCAGCCGGAGAAAATTGATAGGTTGAACGTCATCTCATCACATCGATTCCATTCCTAGACAAACGCGATACTGGTGACAACACGGACTTATTCGGACGCAGGGTAGGTGGTCGAACATCTGCCATGAAGTTGCTTTCAAAGATCGAGAAATTCATCGACATCCTGATGAGCTTCTCGACTCTCATAGGCTTCTGCAGCACATTGTACCTAGTCTGGTTATTCATCAATACCCCACCACAGATTACAATCAGTACAACGAATGTGGGAGCGCCG
>VBBA01000422.1 GCA_005888675.1 Candidatus Bathyarchaeota archaeon
ATTCAACCTCAAGGCAACATCGCTTGCAATTAATGACGCAATCCCGAGTGCTAGCAGGAACTTTATTGATGTCCAAGCCAGAAATGATGGCGAAGAGATCGGAAACCGATCATTCCATTTCAACGTCCCATTCTTCGATACCACTGCATGATCTAGGCCCTCGCCAGCATCCCAGTCTACGGATGGTCTTGGGGTGGAATCATAGAGTCTTCTTCTGCTTCGGAAAACGTCTCCTAGGTTGGCACGACGGAGTAGACGGATGAGCCCGAGGACTTTGCTGTGCATGTACAAGTGTCGTTTCCCGTCTGGACCAATCGCGTAGGAGATTCTGGGATCGCTTAGCATGAACAAGGCTGCGAGTAGGAAGGTTGTCGAGACAACTGCTCCATTCAGGTATTGGAGTGAGAGGAAATCTATCGCGGCTTTGGAGGCATAAGTGGAATATTTCACGTCGTAGTTGAGACCATTGTTCAAACCAGCAACAAGCGCCAGGAAGCATGCGAGCCCAATGAGGCCGTAATACAGGATCCAAATATCCCATGAACCACGTCTGCTCTCGAACCCTGCAAAGATGAATGATCCAACCACCACCAGCATGAGTAGAATAGCGATTGTGACGAGCTGCTGTGAGACGAGCACCCACAGTCCTATCACGGTCTTGAAGACGCCGAGCTGGGTAAGAAGACCGATCTCTATCCCAGATGTCACAAGGATGGCTACGATGCCCGGCATGAGGCCCATCCTAAAGAGCCTCTGGAAACTACCTTTGACCTCTGTCAATCTAAAGTATCTCGGCGGGAATGCAGCATATGTTGGGAGATAAAGTCAACTTTGGCAAGCGGTGGGGGCTAAATGCTTCGCCAAAACGCGTCTAGATTAGAGACCGTATTGAATCGTAGGCATTCCGGATCGAGATTTGATTGTGACCGTCGTCCTTTCCCTGTCCTGATTCCAGCGTCCACGCTGTTCCGGACGCATCCTCGGTCTATTATCCCACGGCCTGCCACCGGACAGTTTCCTCGGTCGTGGCGGGAGCCGGACGTTGTGAGAAATCGGACCCAAGACACCTTTCTCTTCCTTGATATTCATTGATGTCATGCCTCTTATCCTCTCAAAACCGTCCCCATCATAACTTGTCACAAGAGAAAAGGCAGTACCTTGCTTGCCGGCACGGGCAGTTCGCCCGATCCGATGGAAGTAGACCAATGCCTCATGTGGAAGGTCGTAATTCAAGACATGACTCACTCCGAAGATATCCAATCCTCTAGCGGCTACATCGGTCGCTACAAGTATCGGGGTATCGCCTCTACGGAAAGAGCCCATCGCGATGTTGCGCTGTTTCTGCGACAAGTCTCCATGCAACGATGTCGCCCCGAAGCCTGCAGATCGGAGTTCCATTGCAAGCCTTCCCGCCCTAATCCTCGTGTCGCAGAAGATCAGCATCTTGTCGCCCTTCTCGACATTGAGAATATTGCAGAGGGTCGTGAACTTCTCTTCCTCTCGAAGCCAGACGTATCTCTGGTCTACCGTGTCTACAGAGATCTCGTCGCTGTCGACGAAGACAGTCTCGGGATTTTTCATGTGTTTCTGAGCTAGTTCGACAATCTCGTCCGGCATGGTGGCCGAGAATAAGGCGGTTTGATGCTTACCAGTTATCGCTCGAATAATATCCTCAACGTCCTCGATAAAGCCCATGTC
>VBBA01000131.1 GCA_005888675.1 Candidatus Bathyarchaeota archaeon
CAACGCTTAAGATTCATCCAAGTTGATACCGTTCAATTGACGAGGGCTCAAGCTAACCGGATTAGTAACTGGGTTGATGATGAAAGCAGCTCCTAAGAAGAAACGTCCGGCTTCTAAGATGACCAATGGGATGGCTCATCCACCATTCCAAGAGTTCCAGGTCAAGACTCTCGACGAACTTGTCACCGAGCTAGAGAAGTCGAAGCCGGCGGGCTCGCTTGTCGAAGTAACGCCGATCGAAGAGATGCATCATACGTCATGCATGCAGGAGATGAGCACGGTAGTCGTTCATGGAGACGAGACAGGCCTCTTACAACGGCCGGATGAATTGGTAGCCGTCTACCAGTACTGTGCCGCGTGCAAATCTGCCGTAAGAATTCTCTAATCCTGAACTATTATTCTTCGATGTAAATCGCCGGCCGATAGGGCTCCGCAGTCTTCGCTTTGCTTTTGGGATCATCAATTTCCTTCGTACCACCCTTCCGCACCTTCACACTTGCCTTGAACTCTCTCTGGAAGAACTCTTTCGCATCTTCCAAGATTCCTGCTTCGTCGACACTCCCTGTCTTAACCCTGGAACTTCTCAACTCCTTCAGTTGTCTGGCTTGCTGGAACGACTTGTTAGCATAGTCCGCGGCAAGCTTACCTTCACTCCTGATCTCTGGATCGGACATTATCATCTTAACGAAATCACCGACTCTTGATGCGTCAGTCCCTGAGTTCGCAAACTCCAGCGCTCTCAAGTATGTTTTCCACTTCCAGTCGGGAGCAGTATAGTACATTATTGTCTTCGGCTTGATCCCTGTCGCCTTCATGATCTCGATCGTATCCTCCAATACCTGCTTCACAAAATTCTCAGACATCTCGGCCTCGGGATACAACGACCGGTCGTCCGGCTCTGGCCAAGGGGCGATAGAAACGAAGCCCCTACCACCTAGAAGACTCCAAACCTCTTCAGCCACGTGCGGTGACAAGGGCGAGAGTATTCTTGCCCTCACCTCTAGAATCTTCCTAAGAACTAGATCTCTCGAGTTGATTCCACGCTTCAATGGTCCTAGGCGCTTCAGGTACCATGCAATGTAATTATCCATTTGATAGAGTACTCTCTGAATCGTTTCTCTGACACGCAGACTGTCCATCGCATTCGTAGCTTGTTTGACCATCTCGTTCAACATGTGAAGCATCCACTTGTCCAGAATCGAAACCGGACGTCCACTTTTCTTCTTGCCCCTCGATATTCCGAGCTTTTTCGCCTGGACCAGCAGATTCATCAATCGTTCCTCTATCGACCGTGCAAGCTGCTCGCTAAAATCGGTGTCCTGACCCATCTCGGCCGTAACCAATACCCCGATCCTGACTGGATCAGCCCCGAACGTCTGGATTGCCTGTCGCAATGGTATGATATTCTGCAAAGACTTCGACATCTTCTGCCCGTTCATCAGGACGTGTCCATTCGCGGCTATTCCCTTAGGCCAATGCTTTCTTGGAAAGAGTGCGACATGGTTGAACATGTAGAATGAGAAATGATTGGGGATCAATTCCTTGGCAGAGTGTCGCATGTCCACGGGATAGAAATATTCGAATTCTCTCCGTATACCTTCGACTACCCGTTTGGGAATATCAGTGATTGTTGAGACTTCTCCAGGATCTCCGCGTCCTAGGAAGATATAGTCGAAGAACTCGTCCATCAACTTCTCAGGAGCTTTCTCGAACTTCTTGAACGTCATCCATTCCCTTGACAGGTACTTCGACAAAATGTAGTAGGCCATGTAGATGGTCGAGTCTGACAACGCCTCGATAACCCAAGAAGGGTCCCATGGCAATGGAGTACCGAGTCCTACACGTCGAGCGCATGCTTTCTCCTTCAACCAATCGATTGCATACTCGAACTGGGGACGGATGTCTTCAGGGAGTAGTGTCATGTTGTCCAAGCATTCGTGAGCCAGCTTCTTCCAGTCCGCCTCCCCATAGTCTAAGAACCATTGATCGGACAGGATCTTTACCAAGACCTCTGTGCCGCATCGGCAGATCACCGGTCTGTTCAATATCTCATACATCTTAGTAATCAATCCCTGACTAGTGAAGTCTTGGACTACGGTGTCACGTGCCTTGGCCACATTCATGCCCGAGTAAGCTCCGGTATTCTGTTTCATAACGCCCCGATGATACTCTGCCGAGTAGATCTCCTTCGTGGCTTGCTCAAGCTTGGGATCTTCCTGGCTCTGCACGTGGAATTTCTTGACAGCATCGGCCGCCGGAATATCTGAGTAACCATCCAACTGGATGATCGAAACGGGTTTGATCTCGTCCCATCCAAGTACAGCATTGACCATCGGCCCTGCTCGTGATTTCAAATCCTCTAGGGCTTGGTAATCGTAAGGCGCGTGGCCTGGGACGGACATTACTACTCCTGTCCCATTCTTTGGATCCACGAAAGCGCCGGGGAAGATTGGGATCTTTCTTCTAATGACTGGGTTGAAAACTGTGCTTCCCAGCAAGTCTTTGGTCGACAACTCCTTCTCGACAGCGACCTTTCTATTCTGCAACTGGAGCTTCTGCACGGTATCCTTGCTGACAATCCACCTCTCCCCATCTACTTCTGCCTGGACATATTGTGCGTCCGGATTGATCCAGAGATTCGTGACTCCAAAGACGGTCTCGGGACGGAGTGTTGCAGTGGGGAAAACAATCCCATCTTGTTCGAACTTGACTAGAAAGAATTCTCCGATTTCCGGCTCAACATCGCCCATAGTGTCGTGCATACCCACTGGCCCATTGTCGTTCGTGCACCACCCAACCGGATGAGTTCCCCTTGTGATCCGGCCGTTGTCTCGAAGCCTTCGGAACTGCCACTGTATGAACCTCTTGTACAACGGGTCGACAGTCGAGAACTCTCTACGCCAATCGAAGCTAAACCCGATCTCTTTCATCCCCTTCCTAATCTCTTCATGGAAGTAACGCGCTAAACGCAATGGATCCTTCATCTCGTCCAGCTTGGAGCTTGGAACATGGTAGATCCTTGTGAATGTCTCAATTATTTCCGGGTCAGCCTGGCTCAAGCGCTTGCTCATCGCCGCAATTGGTGTCCCGGTATAATGGAAGGCGATTGGAAACAGAGTGTTGTATCCTCGCATGCGATGGTAGCGCGCGTCGACATCGCCCATGGTGTATGTTCGTCCGTGGCCTATGTGTTGTGGACTGTTGACGTAGGGATATGCTACTGTGACGAAGAATTTTGGACGGTCTGGTTTAGGATCTGTTTCGAATATCTTTGCCTCGGCCCATTTCTTCTGCCACTTGGATTCTAGTTTGCGCCAGTCAAGAGTTCCCCTAGCCCGTTGTCTTCTCGCGCTTTTTGCGCTAGTCTGCACGTGTTGGTTCCACCTTTTGGCTTTGGGCCTCGCCCCTGCCACTCGACTCTACCTGACTCTTGACTACTTCACGAGCCCTATCGAGTGCCTTCCCAACATCTTCTTTTCGTGTTCCACCACCTGTTGCGAAGAAGGGTCTTCCGCCCCCTCCGCCCCCGATGATCTTTCCTACTTCGGTGACGACCTGTCCTGCGTTTGCTCCTGCCTTCACAGCTTCTTCGCCCGCCGCTGCCACCACTTGTACTCTCTTTGAGACCTCGAACAGGACCACCACCATATTCGGATCGGACTCTTTTAGTTGGTTGGCAACAGCAACCAAGTCAGTGTCTTTCCTCTTCGGAATCCTTGCAACAACTAATCTTACTGTGCCAATAGATTCAGCCTTCTTCGCAAGCCGGTTGATCCTCGAATCGGCCTGCTTCTCCCGGAACCGCTTGAGTTCCCGCTCTAGATCCTCCTTCTCCTTCAACAGCTTCTTCACCGTCTCAGGGACGTTGTCTGGACTAGTGCCTAGTATCTGACTCGTCTCTGACAACAGTGAAGAGTCGCGTTGGATATTTTTCAACGCGGGTTCGCCTGCCGTGAATGTGAAGCGTTCTATTCCATCCTGTAACCGTTCCACTTTCTCGATCCGGAGCACTCCTAATTCACCAGTCGTCTTGCAGTGTGTACCGCCACAAGCCTCTGCGTCCCATCCCTCGATCGTCACAACCCTGATCTTCGACCCTGGAACAGGTCCGCCTTGGTACAGCCGAAACCCATACTTGGCCTCGGCCTTCTCACGAGCCATCCAAGTTGCTTGAACAGGCAGATTCCTTAGTACGACCTGGTTGGCAGTCTGCTCAATCTTTTCGCGTTCCTTAGACGTAATCTCGCTGTAATGTGTTACGTCCAGTCGGCTGTGCTCCACTTCCTTTTGGGCTCCCGCCTGCCACACATGCTCTCCTAATACTCTCCTAGCTGACCCAAGGAGGACGTGGGTAGCAGTGTGATGACGCATGAGGTTCTGTCGTCGCGACCAATCGATCAATCCCTCCACCGGCTGATCTTTGATCCCTTCCGGGACGGGTTCGTCCAAGAAGTGGACTATTACACTGTTCGATTTCAGGACGTCAACAATACGAAATGTTCTTTCCCCGATCCTGATCGAGCCATGATCAGCAGGTTGTCCTCCGCCTTCGGGGTAGAAGCATGTCTGGTCAAGGACGAGACCGTTATCCCCTACCTTCGCGATCGCCTTGGCTGTGAAACTGGTTTGGTACGAGTCTTCATAATACAAGGTCCTCGTAGGCATCAGCCCTTTCACTAATCCGGCCAGTTTGTCCGCGTTCTCTGCCTTTGTCTTCTGGGCAGGTTTTAGGTGTCGCTCCGCAACGAGCGTGAGAAAATTGTCTGGTACTTCCACTTCCACGCCTGCCTTCTCCGCGACTTCCTTCACGATCTCTGGAGACAAACCATGGGAATCGTACAACTGGATCAGCGGACCCAAAGGAATCTTGTGCTCGCCCATGCTCGACAGTTCCTTCGAGAGTCGGACGACCATCTCGGAGCCTTTCGCGATCGTTTCTTGATATTTTCGCAGCTCAACACGTAACGCGTCCAGAATTTCTCCGCGCATCTCGCGGACCGCGGGAAATGTGGTGCCCCAATGCTTTACCTGCATCTCGACGATCTCCTCCAGTTTGTTCTCGATCCCGAATTGTCTAGCCAGTCTCGCGGCTCTCCTGATTATTAGTCGTGCCAGGTAGCCCCCTCCGATATTCGATGGGACAACTCCATCGGCCAAGAGGAAGGACGCCGTTTTCGTATGATCCGCCAATGCAAAAACCGCCTCAAGACTAGTGATTTTTTCCCGCACCTTCGAGATTTCGAGCCCTGTCTTCTCTGCAATCCATCCGTATGAGGCTTCACGCCCCGCCATCGTTGTGACATCATTGGCTCCCGCCGCAAGACTCAGCATTCTCGACAGTTCCGTATTGTCCTCAACACCGGTTAAGTCGAAGAGTGTGTCTAGTAGCGAGCCGTAGATTGCATGGAATCCCGTCGGCGAGCCTTGGGACATCCACGTCCATCTCTCTATACCGTACCCTGTGTCGACTGTTCGTATCTTCATCGGAACAAGGGTCTCATTCTCGACTTTGTATCGCATGAAGACAAGCGTCGAAATCTCTAGGCCAGCGACGATCCCTTCAAGATCCGGACCGGCGTTACCTCCGCCTGACCAGAAGTGTTCTTTGTAGCTGATCATTTCCGAGGGTACGCCGAGAACCTCGGTCAGGAGTTTGTGATGATATCGTACACAGTCCTCTTTCCAGTACACTTCGTGGTCTGGATAGTTGAACGCGTGTGCACCTCCCATTTCGAAGATCGTCAAGTGTCGACCGGCGGTTGGTCCTACATTCTCGATGTCGGTGAATCGTACGGAAGGTTGGCTGACAACCAATGGATTTGCTGGTGGAGGAACGGTTCCTTCGATCACGTAGGGTTGAAAGTCCATAATGGAGGCGCCTACTAGATAGACGTCGTCCCTCCATCTTGCAACGATTGGATATGGTAGAATTATAGTGTGATCTCGTTCTTTGAAGTATTCTAGGAATAGTTGTCGCATCTCATGTAGGGTGCAGTTCCGTTTCATCGGTGAATTATCTAGAAACGTGTAAGGCGAACAAGGGACTTCTCCACAGGTCTCTCGTCCTGGTTTCGCCCAGAACCAACTCTTACACCTCGGACACAGCTGCCTAGTGATTCCTTCTTCCTTGAAGAAATTCAGTGCGAACTCGTCGGGTGCTATCTCAAACATTTAGCGCATCCCCTGTCGTTTCATCGACGAATGAAAACAGTAGCGGTAGTAGTTGAGTCTAAGTGTCCCTTGATTTTTAGCAGGACAGGTCATGGAGAAGGATGTGCGAAGCTATCTCGCGTCCCTCCAATCTTGACCTAGCCGAAGAGGGCTCCGAGCCCTGCTAGTGCTTCTTCTTCCTTCTTCTTGTCATCTTCTGCCGCCTTCTTCTCATCCTTCTTACCCTCAGCAGGCCCAGCCGGTGCTGCAACTGCAGGAGCAGCGGTCATAGTCATCGCAGACTTTAGTGCTTCACTAATGTTTACCTCCGAGAGGGCGGCAACTAGTGCTTTAACTTGTACCTCTTCCACTTTGATTCCCGCGGCCGTAACTACTTTAGCAAGATTCTCTTCGGTTATCGGTTTTTCGGCCGAGTGGAGCAACAGTGCACCGTAGACATACTTCATTGCCATGATTTTTCTACCTCTCGAATCGTTACCTGTCGATTTTGGATTT
>VBBA01000425.1 GCA_005888675.1 Candidatus Bathyarchaeota archaeon
ACTTTACTTGAGTGCCGACGTTGAACAGTCGTTGCCTTAACTCTAGATCTATCTGCGGCTTTGAGATCTTCGATCGTACGATGATCAGGACTCTGATGAATACGACGAGGACTGCAAACGTGAGGACCAAGTTGAGGAACAGCGTAGCCGATTCAAAAGCTGGATACTCTATCAAAGAGGCGAGTTGGACATTGTTTGTCGCGAGACCAGCATTGTAAACGGTTCCCAATGTGAGAGTCGATATGAGGAGGACCATCTGAGACCAAATGAACAGTTTGAACCAGATGAATCTGCTACGGTTGGGCATGTTCCCTTGTAAGCTGTGCTTGAGGCGTGGGTCTTGTAAAGGGGCCAGCTAGGTCTTTGGCTGATCGAACATAACAACATCGGTAGCCTTGCGAGGGGCTTCCTGCTTCCGTCTCTGCCTATTTCCAAAGATTCCTAGGGCGATGCCCACCGCGATCAACGCGACTCCTGTTCCTAGGAATATTGGGTTCCATCCGTCGCGGAGGTACGTGATCTGGACGTCTTGGGCGTTATTGTTGGCGGCATGATCGAATACGAGGTAGTATGTTCCAGGGGTTGAGACGGTGGCTGAGAAGCTTCCCCCGCTGCCTGTGGCTTGAAAGATGTTACTGGTTGATTGGCTGGTTCGGTAGAGGTCGAATTGGCCGGCGGTAAAAATGTAGACGTTCACAGTGGTTCCTCCGGTTACAGAATATGTTCCTGAGATCTGATTCTCCTTCACTATGCTGAAACTGATTCTGTAATAGTAGTTTCCAGTTGGAATGTTTGCTGCCAGATTATCGGAGACAGGCAGGGGAGGATAGATGACATAGACTCCTATGACGAATAAGATGCCTGCCACTATTAGTAGGGCTTGGAAGCTTTTCACATTTTAGAACTCACGACGGTCTCGTAACGCGGCGGCGACAAAACCTGCTTGTACACATCATGAACCTTCTTGGCATAATCGTAATGGATCTGCTTCTTGTCACCACCTTCCTGCTTCTTCTGCTTAACATGTTCGCCTGGAGGGTTGAGGAATCCCTTGATCTTTTTCCGCTTGTTGTTAGGAGCCTGATACTTGACCTCCATCCTGAAAACGGGACCAAGGAAGGCCTTCTTCAACTGTATCAATTCTAGGGAGTCGTGTGGAATGACGACGTTCTTCGGATTGATCGCGAAAGATTCCGGATTCTCCGTCTCATAATCGAAAGACTTTCTAGAGGCTGCGGCGTTTGCGATTGCGGCCCCGACAGCGCCTCCCAGAGCGCCTGCTATGCCTGATTTCGAACCCTTCTCGTAATGCATACTCGTTTAGTCCCATCTTACCTTGAACGACAACTCGTGGGATCAGCGCGATCCTCTTCTCAGCCGGACTACCGCTGTACATGGTAGTGAATGCGGAATGATGTGCTTTATTTTACTATCTGCTGCTTTTTGAGCGTGGATTTATTCGATTTCAAGAGCTGAGTTTGCCTTCTAGCTTATTGTCCGGCAGGTCCAGCTTCTCAGTCTTGAGAAAAGGTACGGCATGGGAAGGCGGGTTCACATTGTACTTTACAGTTACAGACACGTCCTTACTAGTACAATTCTCAACAACCAGGAACCAGGTGCCTCCTTCTTCAGGACAGAACTTTACAGTCGTATTCCTGACCCTCTCATTACCTGCCTCATACCAGAACTCCTGATCTAAATCTAGACTGTTCAGGTTCTCCTCGGTCATCACGTACACGTTCAACTCTCCATCCCCTGAGACGTCCGCGACCAATTCTTCCCCTTCATGAACTCCCACCTCGAAGCTAAGATAATCCCCAGCAGGAATGATCTTCGGACCTGCACGATCCTCCTCCTTCTCGCCTGTTCCCTCTATCTCGGACGAAGCAACATTCAACCGGACGTGCTCCGGTCGCGGAGTCCTCAATGCTCCCCTCGTCTCTTGTCGCGACTGTTCGATATAACGCCGGGAATCAGATTTCGAGGATATCTCTGCTTCTTGCACCGGCCTGTTAGAGACTGGTAAGCTTGCAAATACAGCGACGGCAATGATCAACAACCCAGCCACAAGCCATGGTAACAATGCTAGAAGGCCTAGTATCGCAAGGCATACGATGATGAGATTTCCTGCGACGAATCTTTGGTTTCCCATTACCCGGGCTCCACGCAGAGACTAGGAAACCGTGTGTCAGCGCCTAAAAACGCTAGTGTAACAGGTTCTGCTGCCTAAACGTTGGATGAGTTGGCTGAACTCACCTGAACTCACCATCACTCTCTTGAGTAAAGCCTGACTTATGGACATGATTCGACCGATACCTAGCCCTCTCTAGAAGCAGGCATAGTCAGGTTGAGAACAGGGAGAACAGCTGGACCAAAACTGGCCGTTCTAACTGCAATTCTAATACTGTCTCTAGCTTTGTCGTCCACCGTCCATGTTGCAACCGCGGCTCCTGCGGGAAAATATTTCGATCATTTAGTAACTATAGTCATGGAGAATCAGGACCAAGACAGTGTACTATCCGACGGGCATTACCAGTCGAGTCTCGCCGCGAACTATTCCCTCGCAACCGGATACAGCGGAACAGCTCATCCTAGCGAACCCAACTACTGTGTCATGTTAGGCGCGTCAACATCAGGATGCTCCGATAATGGAGCATGCTGCAACACGGGACCCAACTTGATAGATCGGTTCGACCCGGCGGGAATAACCTGGAAGGCTTTTGCGGAAGACGCGGACGGCTCAGGAACATGTAGTTTCAATCCTCCCCGTGGAGGCGACCATTTCCCATTTCTATTGTACACCAGCATCAACAATAACCCGGGACGCTGCACCAACATGCTGACCACAAGCTCTCCACGCGATCCTGAATTCGTAACGTCACTATCCGATCCTGCATCTGCACC
>VBBA01000426.1 GCA_005888675.1 Candidatus Bathyarchaeota archaeon
GAGGAGTGGAAGAAGATCAAGAAGGTCACGAATGCGCAGCACGGCGTCCTCGTGGGCGAGATTGAGGATCGCACGCTCACCCCTACAAGCTATAGCCCCATTGTCCATGGGGAATGACTATTCGAAAAGAGGGGAGTTTAGACAGCTGGTTAGAGCTGTCTCCTCGATTCTCAGTTGCTTGGGTAGCTGAAGATGGCGATGTAAATGTCGCTGGCTAGTGCGGTCTTGCCCGGTGCCACGCCCGTCCATACCGCGTAGATTGTACCGTCGTTTGTAATTAGGTCGTTGTTGTAGTCGCCGATGAAGGCGCCGTCTCGGAATGCATTGTCAAGGTTGGATGGGAACTGTGCGATCAGTGTTTCCTGCCAGTGTACGAGGTCGGTGGTGGTGCCGACTGTTGCTCTGGTTAGTTTGTTCGGGACGGGTGTAGTATCGTAGCGTCTGTCTTGGTAGAGGACTGCTACTTGGCCTTTGTTGTTGACTGAGACCCATGGATAGAATTGGTCTTTGTTGTTGATCGTGTTTGGTGCTTTATCCTGATTCACTTGTATCGGCGGGGCCCATGTTGTGCCTTGATTGCTGGATGCGATGATGAACACGTCATTGTCCGTCATTTTGCCAGATGGGCACGCGTAGCCGGATGATCTTGGTCCGACAGTTACTCCTACGAACTGTCCGGCCTGTGCGCGGTCGTCTGCCCATGCTAGGTAGAGCTTGTCATTGCTTGGATTTGATCCATCTAGCTTGATGGCTAGGCTTTCTGTTGAGGAGATTCGGAAGTTGGCGTTGCAGAGTGTTGCCCTTCCCTGTCCACCAGTGGTCTGGGTTGGATAGTCGAGGTTTCGCACATCGTAGACCGGGAATGTTGCTTGGAATGGACCGTCCACGGAGAATCCTGATCCCGGATGGACTCTGGAGACTAGGTATTGGTCGCGGGGGCCGGTACTGAATTGTCCGTTGATGAACGCAACGTACACCGTGCCATCTGTGCCGACAATTGGGCTAGAAAATTGATCCTCAACACAGCGTCCCACGTTGGCGGGGATGGCTGGGAATAGGCAGTTAGTGTTCCCTGGTGCGCCCGTGATGTCTATCGGGTCGCTGAAGATGTCTCCATGATTGTCCGAGTAGGCGAGTTTGATGGGTGAACTGGCATAGAGGAGACCTGAGGGGTCGAGGTTGAACTGTGTCCAAGTGACGTAGATGCGTCCGTAGAATAGACTAGCGGGGCTGTTATCGACTGCTATCCATTCCTTGTCATGGAATACGCTGCAATCTTGTCCTGAGGCTCCACCGTCCCAGTAGACGATCGTGCGGATGCCTCCGCCTGTTGTTGTGGGTGCGAACCTCTTGTTTATCGGACCGCAGTTGTCGTTTGAGAAGCCGATGCTAGTGTAGTAGTATTCATTGTATCTTTGACTGTACACCAATGCCGGATCTCCGGTCCCGATCGGGGGAGCTGAAAAGATGCAAGTGCCGGCTAGTGGTCCGGTGGGCACTGCTCCGGCGCACATTAGCGGGAACGGTGGGAAGTATGTCTCGGCCGGGAAGGCTGCGCCTTTGAAATGAGTATAGACGCCGCCGCCTATCGGGCCTCCGATTCCGTAATCGTTAGCGCCTGCAACAACCGTTCCGGTGTTGGGATTGACGGTGACAGCGGGTTCGTCTCTTGGTCTCTGGTTGAAGTCCTTGTTGAGCCGGAAACTATTGACGGTTTGCGGTGGACCTCCTTCATTTCCGCCGCCACCGCCTTCGTTGTCATCTCCGTGACTTGGATCAGTATATCCCATGCCCGCGATCTTGGCGAACATGGACGACGTTGCCACACTGGAGAGGTCTGGGTAGAGTTTCCCGGGTGGGGAGGTTGGTTCTTGGCGGATGGATTT
>VBBA01000132.1 GCA_005888675.1 Candidatus Bathyarchaeota archaeon
GAAGGCTTCAGCAGGCAGAGAACTCGTGTTCACTACTTTCTCTAGAAGGGGTTTCAGGTGCAGGAGGATTTCAGATTCCGAGACATGTTTTCTGACGACAAGATCAACATCTGAACTCAGCTGCTTTAGAGAGTATTCTTCAGAACTCAGAAGGCTCCCTCAGACTGATTATCCTACGATTTAGCAGCCTGGAAGCGTCTGTTCTGGCTCGGTTCTCGCAGAGGATTCGACGGCTTTCTCCCACTGCTCGGCTTTCTTCGCAAGCTCAAGAACTAGATTCGTTTCTTCAGAGGTTAAGGGCTCGCGTCTAGTGTGCTTCTCTTTGATCGACTCAAACCTTGTCTCTTCTTCCCTCAGAGGAACCTCTGCCTTCTCGATCCTCCGAATAAGCCTATCAATCGGCTCCATGCCTCCGAGCTGCAACACCATCTTCCACGCCACTCACCCGAATTCTGCCTACGTCCAATATTA
>VBBA01000133.1 GCA_005888675.1 Candidatus Bathyarchaeota archaeon
CAGGAGACAACACGCCTTATGCTAACAGCCCATCAATACAATTCTTGGAAGAGAGGAATTATGGCCAAGAATGCTGGTGGGCATTGCGGCTGCTGCACTTATCTCTCGATTCTAGATCCTGTTCTCCACTCGATAATAGCAGAACAAGGCGCAAAACTAGGAGATGGACTGCATTGCAAGTGCTGCACTTACTGGAGAGCGAAGGGTATCCATCAGGACATTTCCAAGGCCAGAAGAATAAGCCGACCAGTCAAGACAATAACCGCCTAAACTCTCACACATTCACACCCCAAACCCCAAGACCCGGGCCCCCTGAAATCCCCTAGGAAACGCCTTGAAAACAGCTAGGGATACGTCAATATGTCAATCCCACATATTATCACAGAGAGAAAAAACATCTTTCCTTCACAGCGAACGTCAAAACAAACCTACCAAACCAGACACGTCCCAGAAAAAAGGGAGCAAGATCAACACAGGTCCCAAGACACAAAACACTGATTCCTCCATAATCCCACTCATCCCTTCGAGGGACAGACAAGGTCCCCCTCAGTCCCCCGTTCTGCCCCCCAAAGAGACAAGCCCCCTGATTCCCCAGGGATCCCCCGCCAGACTTTTTCCAAATGGTGTTCTGTATGCTAGCTCACACTCGGAAGATAGCTCAGATCGATCCCACCCGGCTCATAATCCACCAGCTTTCCGGCCAGAAAGTCCTCGTATGCTTTGAGATCAAGAAGCCCGTGACCACAGTTGTTGAAGAGTATCACCTTCCGCTCCCCAGTCTTCTTACAGTTCTCAGCCTCGTCAATCACATACTTGATCACGTGAGCCGTCTCCGGAGCAGGAATCATACCCTCGGCCCTAGCAAACGTCCTCGCTGCCTGGAACACTTCATTCTGATGATACGCCACCGACCTAACCACCTTCCTATCAATCAAATAACAGAGCGACGGCGCCTTCCCATGATACCTTAAACCGCCTGAATGGATCGGTGGAGAGAGATACTTGTGCCCCACAGTATACATTTTCAACAATGGCGTCATCTCACCGCTGTCTCCAAAATCATACCTATAGACGCCTCTCGTGGTAGACGGGACCGCCTTTGGCTCAACAGCAACAAAATCCGCGTCCAACCTCCCTTTCAGCTTCTCACCGATAAACGGATATGCCAAGCCCGCAAAGTTCGATCCCCCGCCTATACATCCCGCAATAATGTCGGGTGTCACACCGATCGAGTCCAGCTGCTTCTTCGTCTCCAGTCCTATGATCGATTGATGCATCAAGACATGATTCAACACTGATCCTAAGCAGTATCTGGTGTCCTCATGTGTGACAGTATCCTCCAAGGCTTCAGTGATAGCTATGCCCAATGTCCCAGGATGATTCGGGTCCTCAGCCAGTAATGACTGACCATACTTGGTCTCCGTGCTCGGAGACGCCGAAACTCTGGCACCATACGTCTCCATCATCGTCCTTCTGCCAGGCTTCTGATTGTAACTCACCCGGACCATGTACACCTGGCACTTGAGACCAAAAAATGCAGAACTCATTGCCAATGCTGAGCCCCACTGGCCTGCGCCCGATTCCGTGACGATTCTCTCAATGCCTTGCTTATTGTTATAGTATGCTTGTGGGATCGCGGTGTTGGGCTTGTGACTCCCTGTTGGACTCAGGTATTCCGCTTTGTAATAGATCTGGGCGGGTGTGTCCAGCAGCCTCTCGAGACGAGCCGCACGGACTAGTGGCGTTGGGCGGCCTATTCTGATGTAAGCATCCCGCACTTCTTCCGGAATCGGGACGTACCTCTCGCCGCTGATCTCTTGACGGATAAGCTCCTTTGCAAAAATCCTCTCAAGCGTTGCGGGATTAGCTGGCTGCCTTGTCTGAGGATCTAACGGTGGTGGGAGCCGCTCTCCTAGGTCGGCTTGAATGTTGTAGTAATCGGTTGGAGTGTCCGTCGATGGCAGTACGACCCTCTCTTGGTTCCTCGTGAGAGTCTGCATGGTCGTCTTCTATACTTACACGCAATCTTTTAAGCCTATTAGTACATAATTGTACGTGTCAAGGTAGAAGCGTGTCATGTGGGATAAAATAGAATCACTAACCAGAGATCATCCAGAACGGACTAGGACCGCAAAAACAATCCTCCAGAACGGGCTCGCAATTCGCGGAGAGAGGATCTATCTAAACCAAATAGAAGTCCCTGTACTGCGAGTCGCACAAGCGGCAGGAGTGGATCGGCGAACGGTCATGGAAACCGTTCGGATGATCAATAAGAATCCAGAGATCAAATCGATATTTTCCAACCTGGAATCAGCTGGATTTTCGCTCCGAAAAGTTGCTAGATTCCTCGGGCTAGGTGTGGTTGAGATAACAGCTGATGATCCCCACAAGGTAGGAATTCTGGCCGGAGCCGCTCGACTCCTCGCTGAAGCAGGAATTAATGTGCGACAGGCTCTGGTCGGTGACCCGGACATCGAACCGGACCCGAAGCTAGTCCTAATTGCACAGGACAAGATACCTGGGTCGGTGATTCAAGAGATGCTCAAAATCAATGGCATCGCAAAAGTCACAGTCTACTAGATAGCATCGTAATCGTTTCAGATCTAGCGAGTCGATAGCAACCAGCCGAAGATATCAACTAGAAACCGGAGGCGTGAGGGAACGAATCTATGCAGAAGGGCCACGTCTCCAGAATTCACCACCCTTAGAATCCTAAGAGAAGCAAGATACCCGACGAACCCTAGTACGATGTAGAGCGGAAGTAAGTACTTGTCATGTAATGCGAATTCGGCCGCCCCGACAACCCCACCCTCTACCAAGCAACATACGAGCACCTTGTAAAAGGCCGCAAGATCCACCGAGCGCGGATACTTCCTCTCTAGAATAATCCACGAACACCCAAGTGACGCCGTCATTAGGGCGACCCTGCTGAGAGCAGCCCCCGTTACTCCAGACAGAAAGATCAAAGGCGCAAAGGCGATGTCGGCAAGTATCCCAAGCGCGCTAGCTGAAATTAGGACCCTTGTATTCCCGACAGCCAGCAATGAACTGCCGATCACGACACTGGCAGAAGTCAGGCCAAGCCCGATGGCAAGAATTGCCAATGGAAGGGCACCATCTCCGTAACGTTCACCGGCAAACAACCTAATCGTAGGGCCCGCCGTAACCGCCAAACCGATAGCGAACGGCAGGTATAATATGAAAAAGTATCGCGATGAAACTCTCGCCGCGTCACGCAGCCCAATGTCCCCCTTCCTAGCGTGGAGATCGGTCAGCTGAGGCACTAGAGCACCCGTTATACCAGTCGACACCAGACCCAATACTCCAACGATAATGAGAACTGGAGAGTAGATTCCCAGAGCAGAAGCGCCCGCGAAAAATAGGACCAAGAATCGATCGACATACGTCGAGGCGAAAGTGATCAGGGTGGATCCGTATACGGGGACTGCGAACCGACTTATTTTCCCTCTATCCTGCAAAGAACCGCTACCAACCATAGGAAAATGACGAGAAGCAGCAGTTAGTGAAAGCAAAGTTCCGAGGGCGTCTCCGATGATCCACCCCATCATGATTCCTGTTAGACCCAAACCAATTGTTAGAAGATATACTGCGCCTGCGAACTGAAGAACGTTAGACGCAATGTTGATGATTGCGACCTCGCGGAACCGGTACACTCCTTGAAGAGCGCCGAGAGGAAACAAGGCCAACAGCTGAAAGAATACGTCCAAACCTGCTAGTTGGAACAGAAAACCGAAATCGGGACTTCCCAGAAATAATTGAGAAAGCACCTGAGAACCCAATACTACAGAAGACAGCGAGAGTATTGAAAGTCCAATTCCAACTCGAAGAACCTTTTGATAGACGATGCGGGCCTGCCCTTCCTGCTCTGAGGCGACGTACTTCGCAATGAACCTCGTCGCTGCAGTTGGAAGCCCCAGACTTCCGACCGACACAACCAGAACAGCAAATATGTTGACCGTACTAATGCGTCCGAAGTCTGCGACAGTGGGAAGTAGTCTTGTGGCGAAGACAAAGTAGAAGACCCCCATTATGTTGATGACGATGCCTTGCAATAACAGGTAGCTCGCTCCTCGGGCAACCCTGACGGCAGGCTCGACAGACTCCGAGACCGAAAGCGACATGTTCCGAAGAATACCCTCGTTGTTGGTTGGGAATACTACGGCTTCCTCTTACCATTTCTAATTGTGAAAAATCGGATGAGCGTGACCAGCACCGACGATTCCTAGCGCCCTTTCCAAGACTTTTGCCCTGAAGAAGTTTGTGAAGACTAACGGAACCCATAGACCGCACGGAATCAATCGCTTGACATACGCAAGAAACACGTTTTTACAGTGCTGGCGACCAACATCCTAGTACCGGGGTCAAGGGGAATTGTCCGCAACAACATACGCACGCATAACATTACTCTTTTTCGTCTTGACAGGACTCCTCATGCTCATTGGATACGCGATAGGGTTCTACTTTGGCGACCCGTTGACATTTATGCTGCTCGGCCTGGTTTTTGCAGCTGTTCTCAACTTCGCCACCTACTTCTGGAGTGACAAAATAGTAGTCAAAATGGCCCGGGCCCACATCATTCAAGAAGAAGAGAACCCGACGCTGTTTGACATCGTGAAAAAAGTCTCCCAGGAGGCAGGAATACCGATGCCCAAAGTCGGCATAGTCAATTCCCCGATGCCGAACGCCTTCGCCACGGGCCGAGGACCACACAAGGCAGTCGTCGTAGCGACTAGCGGCATTCTAAGCACCCTCTCACCAAGCGAACTTGAGGCAGTAATCGGTCATGAGATTGGCCACGTCGTTCACCGTGACGTGCTCATCAGCAGCGTCGCCGCTACAATCGCCGGCGTCATCTCTTACATTGGCAACATTGCCCTATGGTCCATGATGTTTGGCGGAGCAGGAAGAGGCCGACAAAACAACGGCAGCATCGTTGCATTATTACTGGCAGCTGTATTCGTTCCTCTTGGAGCAACCTTCGTACAATTGGGGATCAGTCGAAACTTCGAGTACAATGCAGACGAGTACGGGGCCAAAATAACCCACAACCCAGGCGCATTAATCAGCGCGCTGGAGAAGATATCAAGCAGAGTAAACTCGCCCTATGCCCGCGCAGCAACAGTTGGTTCGACATCTGCTTCGACCGCGTCTCTTTGGATCGTCAACCCGATTCGTGGACACACATTGATGGAGCTCTTCTCCACCCATCCCTCAACTAAGAATCGCATCAACAGGTTGAGGCGTGTTGCAGAGGAAATGGGCGTCTACGTCCGCTAAACAGCAATCCAGAACAGTCCTTAGGTACTTCCGAGTCGGGGCCGGACATCGCTGCTTATGCTAAGTCTCCGGCCTGCAACTCTACAAGATGTCCCTCTGATTCTATCCTTTATTCGAGAGCTGGCGGAATATGAACGGGAACCGAATGCAGTCCATTGCAGCGAGGATGATCTACGCCGCGATGGTTTCGGACCGAACCCAAAGTTTCGTGTTACCATCGCAGAATGGAATAGTAAACCTGCAGGTATGGCCCTCTTCTTCTATAATTATTCCACATGGCAGGGACGCCCCGGAATATACTTAGAGGATCTCTTTGTAAGGTCAGAGTTCCGAAAGAATGGGATCGGTAAATCTCTTCTGATCCACCTCGCAAGAACAGCTCTTGCAGAAAACTGCTATGGACTACGTTGGGAGGTGCTCAATTGGAACGAGTCAGCTATGGAATTCTACCGAAGTCTCGGTTCTGGATTCCGTGAGAACTGGAAGGTCATGCAGATAACCGGGGAGGAGCTGAAACAACTGGCTCGTCGGGGATGAGAGCATGGGTTCCGGGTTTGAATTCAGCGACCAAGAATCAAAAACGAGTTTCCCGGTTGAGCTCGTTCAGAACGGAGTATTCTTCCCGGTCAGAATCAACGGTTCCAAGCCTCTCCGGTTTACATTAGACTCAGGCTCCGGAGCAAGCTACGTTGATCAGAAGACTGCTGTCGGTCTGGGCCTGAAGTTCAGCGGGACGACTACTGTCAGAGGTGCTGGAGAGGGCACGATCCCGGTCAAAGTCATCGAAGATGTATCGATCGAACTACCCGGACTAGTAACTCGTGGCCACAAGATTCATGCAGCGGATCTTGGAGACGTACACTGGGGAGGTCCGCTCAAGGGACTTCTCGGATACGATTTTCTAGAAAGATTTGTCACAATAATCGATTATCCAAAAGCCAAGATGACAATCATCACGCCTTCAGCTTTCAAGTACGATGGCCCAGGCGTTGTTCTTCAATTAGAACTTCAGGGTCGTCTTCCCTTCGTTAAGGGTACGATCGAAGTGGCTGGTAACGTGGTTGAGGATCTTTTTCTTGTTGATTCGGGTTCCCAGGATGCTGTCGATCATCCGTTGATCTCCAAATCACGCAATACACGCTCAACCCATGCAGGAATTGGGCTGGGAAAGCCCACCATGGGAATATTCGGCACCATCGATAGATTCCAGCTAGGTCCTTTTCAAATGACGGGCTTACAGGGAGTGGCCAGTGAGGTTGGACTTGGTTCTCGACTCATCGGCGGTCAAGTTTTGAGCCGTTACAAAGTAATCATCAATTATTCAAGAAAGGAATTGATTCTCGAAGAGTTCGAGTCACGGCTCGACTAGGACGTGGTCTGAACCTTGCTATAACGAGTCAGAGCAAGAAGAGCTATGACTAACGCTACCTCGAGGATGTTCACTCCATATGCCAACAGATCTGTGGAGTGCGGCGCATTTCCAAGAAAGGCGGCGGTGGCCCATAGAACAACTAGTAGCAGGGCCCATCCAGTTCCAACCTTCAGCCACAATTCACGTTTGATGTTCCCCGCCACTAAGACTGAGCCTACAATGTAGACGGCTGCTATGCCATACATCGGTATTGAATTGTTACCTGAGTAGACGAGTACACCAAAGTACACATGTATCACCGCCGCGACCAACGCCAGCAGTAGTACGGCGGAGAAGAGTGCTGGAGGGTACGTGACCCTCGTTTCGAGAGAACCAGCCTTTTGCTCCATGATGCTGCTAGTCGGCGTTAGCTTAACGAGTAGTTAGCTTTTGGCCTTTTATGAAAAGGGAAAGGTTAACCTAGCTCAGGGGCGTCCCGCGAGTATTGCAGACAAATGACCGGTATACCGAAAGCGATTGTTGAAAAACTTCTCAAGGAGAACAAGGCTCATGACTGCGGCAAGACTGCAGAAGTCTGTGTTCGCATTATCGCGATAGCAGAACTTCCCACAATTTACGGAGACTATCAAGTCATTGCTTTCGAGAATAATGTTGATGGGAGGGAACATGCTGCGCTTGCGCACGGCGATATTTACGAGGGAGAAGAGGTCCCTGTCAGATTGCATTCGGAATGCCTCACTGGGGACACACTAGGCTCTTTGCGCTGCGATTGTGGCGAGCAATTGCAACAATCCCTCAAGGAGATTGGGGCAATGCCTGCTGGAGTCGTACTGTACATGCGACAGGAAGGGCGTGGTATTGGATTCGTTAACAAGATTCGGGCGTATCAATTGCAAGATTACGGGTACGACACCTTCCAGGCTAATGAGGTTCTCGGGTTCAAGCCGGACGAGCGCGACTATGACCTAGCTGCCCACATGCTCGGATCTCTCCATGTCCGATCTGTCAAGTTGATGACTAACAATCCTGAGAAAATACGAGACCTCCAGTCGCATGGCGTCAAGATAACTGGAAGGATCCCTCTCATAACTGAGCCCAACCAGTACAATCAGTTTTATCTAGAAACTAAGAAGCTCAAGGCGGGACACTTGCTGGACAAGAACGTTCCCGAAGTAATTCTGGAACATCAAAACGAAATAATCGACCCCAACCATTCTGCTCGGACCAGACATGCCCGGGATGACTCAGCTTAAGACTCTGTAGTTTAGGACGAGTTCGTCACCATATCTTTTCATCCCGAGAAGCCGTAGATGGATAGCGTCTTCTATCCTCAAGGCACCGTCTCCTTCGACAAGAGTGACAGCATGCTCTCCCCCTAGTATTCTAGGACTGATGGCCACAGAAACTTGGTCGACTAGCTTCTGGGAGAGCATTCCCCAGTTCAGAGTTCCTCCTCCCTCAAGCAGAACTCTCTGGATTCCGAGCTTTCGGAGACGTCTCATCAAAACAGGAAGTGAAACTAGGGGGCCGTTGCCACATACGAGAATTTTGACCCCGGCCTTCTGAAGCTGTTTTACTCTTCGCTGTGGGGCTTTTGTGGTTACTGCGATGAGCGTGAGTGTCGATGACGCTGTCTTGACAATGTAAGAGTCGAGCGGGGTTCTTGCTTTGCTATCTACGACTATCCTGGCAGGATGATTGTCATGAAAGTATTTCACCCTAAGCTTGGGGTCATCGCAAAGCATTGTCCGCAGGCCGACCATTATTCCGTCAACTTGGCTCCTAATCATGTGGACGCGTCTGAGGTCTCTTTGGGAAGATAATCGCGACTCATTTGTTCGCGTGGCGATCTTGCCATCCAGGCTCATTGCCGCGTTTAGGATGACGTACGGACGTTCTAGTGGCACTGGTCTCTAAGCCACGCTTACAAGACTCTCTTCATAGCTTTCCTGTCGGATGTGGCGGTCAGTTTGTGAAGATCTGATTCCCAGTAGAGGCTTTCGGCCTCATGTGGAACAATTCTCCCTTTCCAACTATCTACAAGGAAGTAGTGAATTCTATCTCGTTCACCTTTAGTATTCCTGTGAAGGCCCACGTAAACGCTAGTGATCCTTCCTATGGTCACTCCTAGTTCTTCCTTCATATCCCTGGTCAACGCCTCATGCAAGGATTCGTCCTTCTCCACGTGTCCTCCAGGAATCGCAATAAATCCCGGGTCACTGTCATCATTAACGCGTCTCTTTTCCACTAGAAATTTTCCTTCTCGAACAAGTATCCCTGCAACGGTGTCTTCGATCAAGGGGCGCTTGACCGATGGACTCTTTCCACTCTTGACTAACGAGCCTCGAGCCAAGCGCTTAGGACCCCTGAAATCTCTTCCCTCGTCGCATCCTCTGAGAAACAATCGCCGGGACCCAGATCGTTACTTAAGGCTTCGAGTGATCTGCTGCGGCTCGGGCTTCCGCGACCGTTGTGAGCGATAACTCGATCGAAAAGTGGGAGAAGTAGTTTAGGGGACGCCCATTGTGTTGCCAATCCCGGCAACAATGACTGTCTCTCCGGCTTTTGTCCTTGCAATGATCGTGTTCTTCACTCGTTGGATTGCTTCGTCCACCGTGCTTTTGATCTGTTGAGTCATGGAGGCTATTGCTTCCTTGTTGGACATTTTCACAACAATCGCGATCAAGGGGACCCTGTTCCGCGCAGCGGTCTGTTCGATATGGTATCTGTCTACACCTGGGCCGCCTATGGCAGCTCCTACTCCCTCAACGACCTCTCCGCTGTTTTCTCCTTCGAACTTCAAGGCCGCATCGACAGTGATAACCAATGATACGGGACTGTTCTCCTGGATCAGCTTCTCTACAGCTAATCCTGGTTTGCCCACGCTTCCGCCTGGACCTTTTGCTCTTACGACCAACAGGTTCCGGCCTTCTAGGCTAGTGCCGTAAACGAGGGTGTCTTCCTCTATCTCTTTCGCTTGTAGGCCTTCGACCATCTTGCTTGCCACCATTGGTCCGATTCCGTCGCCTATCGGTTTGCCCTGTGCGAAAGCGTCTATGGCTGAGCTGTAGGCTTCTGCTTCCTCCATTATGGAGGGCATTGCCATTTGTAGCTGAGCCATTGCCATGAGTCCGCCTTGCTTCTTTGCGAGGAGGTAGAAGTGCCGTACTACTCGGTACATTTGATCGAGTCCGATGCTGATCTCCATCTGATTTGTCAATGTGTTGACTTCCGCGTCTGTAGCTCCAGGGGCCATCTTCCTTACTTCCATCTTCAAGTTCTCGTCATAGGTGTTCAGGACATGCTCTAGCTTGGGTACTATTCCGTGTGGGTCCATGCTTACTGGTGTGATTGCGAAGCTTCCGGTGAGGCGGTCGACTCGGGATTCGACTTCTTTCTGGTCGGCTTTGAATCTAAGTGCCGAAGTTAGGACGCTGTCGCGGGCCGCTTTTTTGAATTGGCCGAGCCTTCCAAGGCTCCGCTTGACTCCGACCAGTACTATGGTGGTCTGGATGCGGGTTCCGTAGACGAAGACTAGGAAGAATGAGGCGAAGTAGGCTATCTGGAGTATCTGGTCTAAGAGTGCCAAGTTTCTTTGATTATCTCCTGGTTATGGCCTGCTGTGGCAAGGGAGCTTCTCTTAACCGCAGCTTGCTAGACCTTCTAGCACCGAGACGGATAAACCATACGTCTACTTCTTCCCGTGTGGAGTGTTTGGAAAGAGTCGCTACTACGTCCTTCATCTGTTTGACTTCTTGACTGTTGATTCCGACTATTATGTCGCCGACACGGAGTCCGGATTCATAGGCTGGACCTCGTGGGTCTACCTCGACAATCAGGACGCCGGATTCTGCGGGGAGTTCGTACCTTCTTGCCAGCATCTCGTTCAGTGTGGTCCCGTAGATGCCGAGCCAGGGACGGACGACTCTTCCTTTCTCGCGTATTTGCTGGACTACCCATTTGATTGTGTTTGCTGGGATGGCGAATCCGACGCCTTGGGCGAAGGGTATCATTGCCGTGTTGATTCCGATTACATTGCCGTTAATGTCCGCTAGTGGACCGCCGCTGTTTCCTGGGTTGATTGCTGTGTCGGTTTGGATGAGGCCTTCGAAGATGAAGTCTGCACCGGGTAAGGGACGGCCTAGCGCACTTATCACGCCCATGGAGACCGTTGGTCCTCCTTGGAGTCCCAGAGAGTTACCGATTGCGAGTGCTATCTGTCCCACTTTCAGGTGCTCCGAGTCACCCAGGTTGGCGTTGGGAAGGTTGTCTGCTTCGACATGGATTACTGCAATGTCTGTTGAGGAATCTGAGCCTACGACCTCGCCAACGAATGATCGGCCGTCTTTGAGGTGGACTTGGACTCGTGCAGCTCCATCAATAACATGATTATTGGTTATTATTAGACCGTGAGGGTCGATTATGATTCCTGATCCTTTACCTTCAATCGGGACAAATCCGTAGCTGAAGTTGCGGGTTACGCGGACGCTGTCGATGTTGACGACGCTTTCGCTTAGTCTTTCGACCGCTCCCGTGATTTGGTTTTCAAACGAGGATAATGTTGACATGACTCTTCTAGATTCCCCAGGTGGTTTTATTGACTGGTTTTATGCGGACGTAGAGGTAGTCTCCTTTCTCGGTGGATTCTGCCGTTCCGGTGATTTCTATTCCTCGTGGTGTCCAGGTGTTGGGGGAGTTGATGTCGTCGATTAGTAGTGTGACCTTGGTTTTTTGTGGTACGCTTTGGAATAGTTGGCTGTATTTGAGGTTCCAGCCGCTGAGGTAGAAGTAGTGTCCGTCGAACTCGAAGAGGACGGGCATTATGTGGGCTTGTTGGTCTTGGCAGATGAATGCGAGGCGTGCTAGGCTTCGGTCCATTAGGTAGCGTAGTTCTCTCTCTGTGAATTCGATGGTTGTTTCTTGTGAATGTCTGGTTGGTCGCATCATGTGCCTCGTTTCCCTGAACCGTTTCTAGGGGTCGGTCATGCTTATATACTTGGTAGTCGTGTTGGACCAAGTAGGTGTTGATTACTTGAGTAAGTCAACTATGGTTGACCAGCATTTGACGAAGGAGCAGACGGAAGAGTGTTTGTTGGTTCATTCCGCCTGGAATGATTTGACGAAGGTTTGGACGTTACCGGTAATTCATGCTCTTGGGTTGAAGCAGCCTGCTCGGTTTAACGAGTTGAAGCGGAGGATTCATGGTGTCAGTGCGACTAGTTTGGCGGAGAGGTTGAACGAGTTGGATCAGAGGAAGATCGTTGAACGGAGGGTGTATCCTGAGACTCCGCCGCGGGTAGAGTATGAATTGACGAAGAAGGGAATGGAATTGTTGGAGATTCTAGGCGAGCTTGCACAGTGGGTTGTTAAGTGGGACAAGAAATCCACGAACGGAACTGCCGAGGATAAGGAGAAAGTCCCGGCCATCATCAGAAAGTAAAAGGGAGATTCCGTCAGAATCTGCGTATCTTCTCTAGCCGTTTGGGGATCGTGTCGGGTCCGAAAGTATTCGGAAAGTCTCTTTCACGTCTTGAAACTTCACAATCTACCCCCCCTTTTTTCCAACTTTATTTTCTACTGCGCCTCAAAATGAGGGAGATCTGCCGTTAATCGTTCAAAATGCGAGAATAGCATTTTGCGGAAACGGTATTATTCATTTAAACATAGCGGAATTTTACGAGGAGGACATCGGGGGCCAGAAAAAGTGTGCTCCGATTGGCAAACAGGGCACAAAATTGGCGAATTCGTTAACTGGCAGGAATTCGGGGTAAAATTTGTAAAAATATCCAAATTGAAGGGGTCTAGGCCTTCAGGCAAAATCGAGAGACTCAGCCTAGGAAGCCTAGATTCGCGGCCAAGCTATTCTATGATTGGACTCACTAACTCTTCAACTGGTTTCTCGGGGACTCTGAACGAACGATACGCACCGATCAAGCCGAGAAGAACTGTTGCTGAACTAATTATGAGCACGTTTGCCGCTGACTGAAAAAGAAACACGGCACCTAACAGAGTTCCGATTCCTATTGAGACCATTACACTCAGAAAAATACTAAGGATTAGTCTCTCGAGGAAGGGAAATTGGACCCGGGGAAAGATTGCACGGGCGGCTGAATAACCCGGAAGGTACCCCAGAAGAACCAGTCCCAGGATCGCCCTGAGAGTGGTGACAAGTTGGTCCTGGGAGGCATAGACTACCAGGAAAGACTCGACGAGTGAAACCATGACCACACCGTACAGCCACCAGACCTGATTATTCTCGCCGAGGTAACCGGGGAAAGATTCATACTTCAACTCTTTGAGAACTATCGTTCCGTCCGAACCCAGTTCTCTGACAAGCCCGACTAATTCGTCATCGGCAAAATAGATCTGCCTCCCTCTCAGGTGCTCGCGTATCGAACCGATGGATTCCAAGTGATACTTGTCGATAGCCTCAAGAAGAATCTTCCTCGTTAAGCGAGGCAAATCCTAAAGCACGGTCTGTCCTGTGTCTCATTAGGCTTGCGCTTATCGCTCATCTTCTTGTTTCTCTCGCTATCTTTGGTGATATTCACAAGCCTACCAAAGACAGGTTTGAGCCAAACAAGCTCGACAACAAATGCGTGGAGCACGATAGTTCAGGCATTTAATACTCTCCAATCAGCAGACTCTCACGGAGCCCCGCATGAGAGTGTCCTGACTCTCTCCATCCAGCTGAACACAGCATTAGCCTACTACAATAACGCCACAACCTTTGCGGCGCAGAACAACACTGCGGCCGCAGACAGCTATTCTGCTCTTTCTCTGAGTGTCTCAAGAAACGTAGTATCGGAGGCAGCGGCACTTGACGAAACGGCGCTTAATCAACAACTGGTCAGACAGGAACTCGCTTATGGAACAGCTTTCGTTATGGCCGTGATCTCGGCCACTTTAACCGTTGAAGTCGATCGATTTCGACCATTGTTCCGAAAGAGAAAGACCGTGATGATCGAAACCAGGTCCAGCTGAGCATGATGCTGCATCGGAAAGCAGTATTATTCCTGGTCTTTCTAGCATCGTTTACCATAGTTTACAGCTCTGTAGCATTCTTCGTATTGAGTAAGCCAGCTGCGCAGGCTTTCATCGGGTTCGGAGTCTTCGCGAGTAATGGTAGTCTGTCCAACTACTACCAGAACTCAGGGGCACCAAACGTTACAATTGGTCAGACATTGAACTGGCAGCTTCAAATCGCAAACCGAATTGGCAGAATCCAGCTGGCAGAGGTAGTTGTTAGAATGGGGAACCTCACAACGATACCGCCCACAGAAACTGGCCCGTCGAATGCTCCCGACATCGACGAGTCTATTATCACGGTCCCGAATGCTGAAAACTCTACCGTCAATTTCGATTGGAAGATCATCTCTGTTTCACACCCTGGTCGCTTGACATATCTTACCCTCGAAATAAATGGAAAGCAAGTCGGACCACCTGTGGGTGCTGTTTCAGGCCAGGGAT